>JANPLP010000155.1:0-3787 GCA_031426595.1 Planctomycetia bacterium
TAGATAGTTGTGAATCAGTCGAACTTACCTTCCGTTGCTTGCATAGGATGAAACGTCATGGAGACGACAACCGACTCGCAGCAATTGAGTGCATTGATCGATCGACAGTGGAATATCCTGTCCGCTCTGCGCGTACTAGCACTTCAGCAACTGGAGTGCCTGGGGGCGGACGAAGGAGAAATGCTGCTGTCGATGATCGCTCGCAAGCAGCCACTCATTGAAGAACTGCTTCTGATTCAAACACAACTTATGCCGTTCCGCAATCAAGATCCTGAACAGCGAGCATGGCGTGACGAAGCATCGCGTGAGCGTTGCAAAGCCAAACAGGCCAGTTGCGAGCAATTGCATCAAGAGATTGTAAGCCTTGAATCCATGGCGCTCGGAGAGTTAGAAATAAATCGCAATGCAGTCGCCGCCCAGTTACAAGATTGTCGCGACGCAACACTGGCCGCATCCGCATACACCGCCGACACGGTGCTAGCGGAGAGTTCCCTGGACCTTACCAATTTCTGAGCCCCAAATGACAATGCTTAAGATCGCATCGACACCCACAAACCCATCCGACTTCGACCAGTTCGCGCGCGAATGCGTGGAGAACTCGGCGAGCAATCTTCTCGGAAAGCAGTTGCAAGTCACAATCGATGTAGACGCCCAGCTCCCCAGTTCCATCGATCGCAATTGGTTCATGCAGGCGATGCAAAAGATGCTGAAACTCGCGATCGAACGCAGTCCTTACCGAAGCGAAATTCAGATGACCGCGTGTCGCGTGGGTGATGCCGTCGAGTTCGAAGTGGCTGACAACGGTGACTCATCCAGCGAACCCTCGGCGGCGTTTCGAACTTCCAGCGCAACCAACTTTGGCCCTATCGCCCGCGACCTACTAGCCGCCGTGCAAGCACGAGGAGCCGAATTCTGGGGCGCAAGCTGCCCGCAGGGCGGCATGGCGTGGACGCTGCGTATGCCGTTTCGCCAAGCTATGGCAAAAGCGGCGTGAACGTCCGCGATAGGGAGTAAATCATCTTCGATTCTTGGCTAAGCAACTCGACGCTACCCGCACTGGAGCAAACCGCTGCCTTCACGCAGCGGAGGCATCAACTGCTGGCGGGGAACCTAGCCAACTTGGACACTCCCAACTATCAGACGAGAGACCTATCGGTTAGCGAGTTCCAAGCGCAACTTCGCGACGTCGCGGATCCCGCCAAGTCGCAGGAATCGATTTACATTCCCGGCAAAGGACCACAACCCATCTCGCGCCAGCAAGCGATCGAAAAAGTCCGCGATGTTGGAAAACAAATCCTCTACCATGACGGAAGCGATGTTAGCCTTGAACAGCAGGTTACTGAAATCTCGAAAAACCAAAGCATGCATAACACAGCGATTGCACTTATGCGCTCGCAATTTCAAACTTTACAAGTCGCAATTCGAGAATCGGCTTCCGCATAACGCAGTCGTCTACGTGCCGTAGACCTAGTTGATGTTTTCCAATCGCAGAAATGCACTCCAGCAATATTGACGTTGACGCGACACGTGAACTGCTTCTAGCATCGCACGACTGATACAGAAGATTTAACGATTAAATTAATTTTATCGCTGACGAATGCCGAATTGAGATATAGGCTGAATAGCCTCGCTCGAATCATGGATTCCCAGAACCCTAAACCAGCCAAGCTGCTTCAACGACACTACCGCTTAGTTCAATGTCGAAGGATCGATTGTCATGAAGATTGCAACTTACAAACAACTCCGATTCGTTTGCATGATCAGTCTAGCGGCGAGCTTTGGTTTGACCGGTTGCAAAGGGGTGAGCAGTTGGAAGATGCCCAAAATGTCCTGGAACCGCGAACCGTCAGCAACTACGCTGGCGGGTAGTGAGACTCCGAAATTACCAGAGAGCCCCGCTAACAAATATTCGCCATCTACGATAGCATCTGTTGGCGCTGGGACCTCCCCTGGTACAACCTCTGGTAATAAGGCCCCAAGTTATGGATACGCCGGACAAGCTTCACCAACAACCTCGTCCACTTCCACTGGATTGGCTGCGACCTCAAACGGTTACCAAAGCGGTCCTTCCACCTTCGGCCAAAAATCAACTACCGGCGCCCAGCCCAGCCTCAATTCAACAGGTGCCGTGGCCTCTAGCCTCCCCAACCCGTACGGGGGAACGTACGGTGGGCTAACCGGAACCAAGCCCGTCGATCCCTCGCTGTCTAATTCTGCAAAGAACTCACTAGCGGCTTATCCTGGACCAAACGCTTCCACCGGATACGGTACAACAGCACCAACGGCAGGTTCGGCTTATACAGGTACTTCGACGACCATGCCGCCGTTGCCGGGCGTAACAGTTGCCACGTCCGCTTACGCAACACCCACCGCCAGTAACCCCTATCAGAACCTGCCACCGCTCCCAGCCGCGAACGCGGGCTTTGCGAACACCACGCCTGCTTCGCTCCCTGCCGCACCGAGCGTTCCTTCCAGCTACGGGAACACACCGAGCTACCCTGGCACTTCTGCTTACGCGAACACCATACCAGCTCCAACCAACACTGCTGCGACATCGGCCGTGCCACTTAGCAACGTTGCGCCCCCGGGCGTTAATGCAGCTCCAGGTAGCGCCTATGCTCTGGAGCCAACCACAGCGAACCGTTACTCGGGTGCCTACCAACCTGGAACAACCGCTCGCAAAACAACCTACAATTTTGGCGGCGTAACCCCAGCCGCAACCTCGGCTCCAGCAAACACGCTTTTGCCGCCAAATACAGCTTCCGGCTCCGGACCGGGCCTACCGAACTCAAGCGTGATTCGCTAACTGAATTTGCGATCCGCTACCAAACGATCTGCGTTGCGTCGAAGATAGGTCCTTCGACGCACGTTCGTTTATAGTCCCAATCGGCTTCGCTTCCCACTTTAGCAACGCAGGTGAAGCAGATACCCACACCGCAAGCCATCGGAGTTTCAAGTGAGACTTCGCATCGGATATTTCTAACCGCTGCGATCCGCGCTACTGCCTCCATCATCGGTTCAGGCCCACAGCAGACAATGCGAGTCGAGTCGGCAGGCGACTGATCCAAGTAATCCGTCAGCGCATCCGTAACACGTCGCGCCGGTCCCAAACTTCCATCATCTGTGGTTATCGCCAGACTGACACTAAGCCTCTGGAAATCCTCAGCGCAAGCCAAATACTCACGGCTACGCACTCCATAACAAAAATGAACCTGGGCTGCGTAACCACTAACTCTCGCTCCGGCTCCACCAAAAGTCTTTTGCCCGAGCGCTTCACGCGCTAGCGACAGGAAAGGGGTCATGCCAATCCCGCCAGCCACCATTACTAGCTGCTGCACCGGAGCGGTACTAAATCCATTCCCAAGTGGACCCCACACCGCAATCAAATCACCAGCCCGCTTCTCAGCCAAACGCGACGTCAGCTTGCCTTTCACTAGATAGACAATGTCGATCCAGCCCTCGGCCTGATCGCAGTCGAAGACCGCAAAAGCGCGCCCAAACAAAGGGTCATTCCCCGCTGGATCGCGGACCATGAAGAACTGCCCAGGCACGACCAAAGCCGCCATCTCCGGTGCAGACACTCGTAAAAGCCGCGTGTCTTTTGCTAACTGGTCATTTCTCAGTAAGCGAGCTTCACAGTATCGCGCACAGTCGGCGAAATGAGTCATCGCTCGCCCCCTGATCCTCCACGTGGCTTCTTGCTCGGTCGACGATCACCGCGAACTGGAGGCTTCGACTTAGCAGCTCGTACCGGACGCCCACCTTCACCACTAGCCGCTTTCTTTAC
>JANPLP010000156.1:0-1912 GCA_031426595.1 Planctomycetia bacterium
CGGCAGCCGCTTCTTCAGCGGACCGAGCCACGTGGCCTTCGAGAACAGGAACCGACGCTTTGCGAAACAAATCTTTCGCTTGATACTCGTGAATCTTCATCGCGGCCTACAATTCGACAGATTGAGTTCAGTTGCCCAACATGGCAGGCTGCCCATATCGGCAGTCCAGACTGACAGTAGGGCGAGATTATACGAAGCGAGTCGAGCCTTAAAAAGTGGCCCTACATGGCCCTGGCAGAAGTTGCTGACAATTCTCCCGCAACCGACAGCCCACACCGCTACCCATCCGCCCTAGTCTGCCCGACTCCAGTCGCAACATAACTGAGCATAACTGAGCATAATTGTTCTACAGCGATATTTTACCACGAAAGCACATTGGCCGAACGGCCCTGCGCGACAAGCAATCCGGGGCGCAACCATCCGGTGTCACCCTCACTTCTGTCGACTGAACCTGATGAGGACGCAATCCAATGTCGAAATTGCCACGCATGATCGTTGACTTAGTGGCTGGTTTCAACTTTCAAGGTCAGCTTGGCGGTCATTCTAATCCGCAGCGAACTCAGGTCGCTCACGGATCCCACCAGCATACTGCTCCCTGCCAAACGTGCAGTTCAACGCACACTCGATCCCATCATCACGCTCCACTACACTTGGGATAGATCGAGGTGGTGCAGGGCGATCACGCGCTCGCAAGGCATTCGCGTAAAGTGCAGTTACGATACGTGCATCAGCGGCATGCTTAGTGAAAGCTTACCGAGTTTTTTTTAATCGCAGGAAGCTTACTACGGCACTCTTTTCTTCAGCTTCCTTGTACATAAATCCTGCGATAGCTCCCTCTTGATTGATCGCCAGTGCGGAACTCTCGCTTTCGCTCGCACGCAGCAACCGTAACGGTTTGACCTTTCCATTCTCCATCACGAACGCGCGAGGTGCGCCCTCGGGACCATGCGGATCGTCACTCATGCCGACCACCGTTCCGGCATTGTTGATTCCATAAGCAATGTTCGATTCATCACCCTCTAACAGTTCAATAATTTCAATCTTGCCTTCCCGGTCGATCTTGCATGCCCTCGGTTTAAATTCACCGCTGGTCGACCCGACAAGGAAACCTGCGTCGTTCATGTCCTTGAGCTTCGGTTGCTCATCGGAAAGTTTTGTGCGTTCCCAAGTTCCTTCCTTTGAGCATTCCCAGGCAAACAATGAGCTGTCGAACATAAAATCTGAAATTTGCTTTTCAGTGATGCAGGCTGCAATGCGATTGCCATTGGGGCTGATAATCACTTGGCTGGCTTGGAGAAAGGGGTTGTTCGCAACCAATGTTGGCAGTTCCTCGGCGGCATACGTTTTCGAGTCCTCGGACCATTGCCAGACACAGGGACGTATCCGCGGCGGTTCGCTCCCCGTGGAGTAACCCGTGATGCGTTTTCCATCTGCAGAAATATCTTGAGCGTGGCTGGTAGTATCGGTAGGTAGAGGAGCAAGCAGGGTGATCGCCTGCGTCTTGCTGTCCCAGTAAAAACCGCGCAGACCTCCGCCTGGATTGCCGACTGGGCGACTCACATAACCCACTACTATCCCAGTGTCGCTCAGTGCCTGGGGTTCGACATTAGTGAAGTCTTTCGGGGACTTGATTTCAAGATCCTCTTCCCCGCTGCGAAAATAGTTCTTGAGCGTTGCGATATCCCCGTCGGTGACTTCGCGACTGCCGAGTATCTCGAGTTTTGCGTTGATAGCGATCGCTTGACTGAAAGTTGCCGAGTTCGAAATGATTCGCAGCTCGTAATCGTCCGCTTCTTGGCAAAGTGCCTTCGAGAGGGGAGCGATGACCAGCACCGTTAAGCAGATCAATTTAGATGTAAGTAGCCGCGTGAACATGAATCTCAGCTCCGAGGAGAACCGCTACAACAATGGG
>JANPLP010000157.1:0-3031 GCA_031426595.1 Planctomycetia bacterium
CTTGCGCCAATACCGCTACAACAAACGAAAGTGGGTGATAGGCGGGCGGGGACGCCCGCGTTCCAAAGGCGACGGCTTACTTCGGCAGCAAGGCCATTACGGATTGGCTGGGGCGAGCAATCACGTGGGCGGCGATCAGCTTGCCGAGCCCTTCAACTTTGGGCTTGGCAGCGTCCACGGCAGCTCGGACTGCGGCGACATCGCCACGGATGACGATGGTCACGTAGCCACCGCCTAGTTTCTCTTTGCCAACGACATCGACTTGGGCCGCTTTACATGCGGTATCGATCGCTTCGAACACGGCGGTGAAACCTTGAGTTTCGATGAAACCAAGAGCTTGTACAGGTTCTGAACTCACGTTGTTTGCCTTATCGGTTAACTCAAAAGGGTTGTCGGAAAGTTGTTTGACGACATTTTGTTGGATCAGTGGATTGTATTCGACTTTGCTGTCGATGCCCTGAAATCCGCCAGCGCTCATGCGCGGGATGACAGTCGAGGAGGCTGGGGAGCCTTGCATTTGGTCGGCGACTAGGCGTCCAGCGGCGATTGCGGCGGTCACCGAGTCGACAGAGCCGACGATTTTCACGCACGTGCCCAGCATGTCGTTCAATTCGACTTGCCAGACGCGAATCGAAGCCGCTTTCTCCATTGCATCGAGTGCCACGATGGCTGGAGTCCAACCTTTCGTCTCAAGCACGCCGAACGCAAAGTTGGCGGGTTTCGGGGCAGTTTCAGTTCCAGTCGACATGCGTTTTCCTGGGAAAGTTAGTTCAAACTGTAGCGTTCTTTACCACTGTGACTTGCAATTGCGGTATGTCAAGGTCGGTCAAGCGGCGATGCGTAGGTACTTTTGCCCGCATAAACAGACGGGATTGGTCGTTAGGATTGTGCAGCGATCGCCTGGGTCAACGCGGGTCGCTACTACAGATCGAATATTGGATCCCTATTCGTCGGTAACACAGCCTTCGGAGGCGCTTTTGACGTTCTTGATGTACTTGTACAGCGTCCCGCGGGTCACTTTCAAAGCCGGGGCCTTCCAGGCTGATCGACGAGCGGCGATTTCGGCATCGGAAACTGCGAAATCGAGTCGATTAGTGTCTGCGTCGATGGTGACTTGATCGCCATCGTGAACAAGAGCGATCGGTCCACCCTCCTGGGCTTCCGGCGTCACGTGGCCGACAATGAAGCCGTGTGAACCGCCGCTGAATCGTCCGTCAGTAATCAGCGCGACGTCGTTGCCCAGACCTGCGCCCATGATGGCTGAAGTTGGAGTCAACATTTCGGGCATGCCTGGACCACCCTTCGGTCCTTCGAAGCGGATGATAATTACATCACCTTTGCCGATGCGTTTCTCTTCAAGGGCGAGCAGCATATCTTCTTCGCTGTCGAAACATTTGGCAGGACCCGAGAACTTTAAACCTTCTTTGCCAGTGATTTTGGCAACCGCACCGTCCGGCGCCAGATTGCCGCGAAGGATTTGAATATGCCCGGTCGGTTTGATGGCGTTCTGAACGGTTTGAACTACCTTCTGACCTTCTTTGAGCGGCGCGCAGGTTGCGAGATTCTCAGCGAGCGTTTTGCCGGTCACGGTCATGCAAGAGCCATCGAGGAACCCTTCTTCGAGCAGGTACTTCATCGCGGCTGGTGTTCCACCGACCGAGTGAAGATCTTCTTGCACGAAACGACCGCTCGGCTTGAGATCGGCCAAATAGGGTACGCGATCACTGACCGCTTGGAAATCATCGATGGTCAACGGTACATCGACACTGCGCGCCATAGCGATCAGGTGCAGGACTGCGTTCGTCGATCCGCCCAAAGCAATCACAATTGTCATCGCGTTTTCGAAGGCTTGGCGAGTCATAATATCGCGCGGCTTGAGATCGAGTTCCAGCAATTTCAGGATGGCGGCACCTGCGCGATGACACTCATCGATCTTGGCGGGATCTTCCGCAGGTATGGATGCGCTGTAGGGGAGCGACATGCCGAGCGCTTCGATCGCGGACGCCATCGTGTTGGCAGTGTACATGCCTCCGCATGCGCCCGCGCCAGGGCACGAGCGACGTACGATCTCTTCGCGTTCTTCGTCTGTGATCTGCCCGGAAAGATACTGTCCGTAGCACTGGAAAGCTGAAACGATATCGAGCGATTGACCGTTCCATTTGCCGGGGCGAATGGTACCGCCATAGACCATCAAGGCAGGACGATTCAGACGTCCCATAGCAATCAAGCAGCCTGGCATGTTTTTATCGCAGCCCGGGAGTGCAACTAATCCGTCATACCACTGGCCGCCCATGAGGGTCTCGATAGAATCCGCAATCACATCGCGCGACTGCAACGAGTAGCTCATCCCGTCAGTACCCATCGAGATCCCGTCGCTCACCCCCACGGTGTTGAAGCGCATCCCGACTAAGCCCGCCTTCTGAACGCCTTCTTTGACCGCGTCGGACAGCTTGTTCAAGTGCATATTGCATGAATTGCCATCGTACCAGACGCTGCAGATACCCACTTGGGCTTTGTGCATATCTTCAGGCTTCATGCCTGTCGCATACAGCATCGCTTGCGACGCGCCTTGGCTCTTGGGTTGGGTGATTCGTTGGCTGTATTTGTTCAGTTGTGTCATGGCGGAGAGGTGTTAAAGGTACGCTTCACGGGTTGATTTGAGGTTCCCGATTGTACTCGCCGCGCAACGGTTGCGGGAGGACGGCGAAGAGTTTGCCGAAGCCGCGTTTGTATCATCAGGCGGCACGCAGCAAGCTGCGATTCTTTCTGGCTGCTCCACACTGTCCTCACAGTGCGAACAAATAGGTACAGCATTTGCATAAATGTTACCAACGCAGATAGAAACATAGACCTAGTTAACGACACTGGAGTAAAGAGTATGAAAACGAAGAAAGCCGGTTCGGCCGTGTGGCGTGGAGGGCTGAAGGATGGTCGCGGTGCTTTATCGACTGAAAGCGGTGCGCTTAAGGACTATCCGTACGGATTCACTAGTCGATTTGAAGGGAAACAAGGTTCCAACCCAGAAGAGTTG
>JANPLP010000158.1:0-2487 GCA_031426595.1 Planctomycetia bacterium
CGATCACCCCCGGGAAGAACCCCGCCTCGGCCAGCCCCAGGAGGAACCGGCATAAGTAGAATTGTCCAGGCGTCCTGACGAACGACGTGAGGCCCGCCATGATCCCCCACGAGATCATGATCCGGCTGATCCACTTCCGCGCGCTCCAGCGTTCGACGATTAGCGAACCTGGAATCTCGAGCAGAAAGTAGCCGATGAAAAAGATTCCACTGCCGAAGCCGAACACAAAGCTATCGAAAGCGGGCAGATCTTCCGCCATCGTTAACTTGGCGACCCCCACGTTGGTTCGGTCGACGTAGGCAATGATGTAGCAGATAAATAGCAGAGGAATCAGGCGAAAATAAGCCTTGATACGAGCTGAATCGAGGGGATCACGCTCGACGGTCTTGAGGCTCGCGCCTGCTGTTTTGTAAGGATCGTTGGGGGCAGCGATGATTAAGGCTCGGTGGGATGAAGGAAGAAGTTGGCAGCCTACCGTCGACTGCGGTGGATATTGTAATCATTGGAATCGCTTTGGGTGCTGCCACAGGCCGTTATTGGTAGACTGAGTTGCGGCGATTTTCGCATTCCGCGTTCACGTCGACGACAGATCGCCTTCTTGTACGCCCCTTGGACCAGGGGTAACCTTTGGCTTACTATGTTGATGAAAACGCAACGGCGGCAGGTTTGGGGCATGGTTGAGGACTGGAAATGGGCAGATTGCGGCATCGAACTTCATGGGGCAACCCGATAACGGCTGCAACATAGGCCGCCAGCTTTCAAGATTCCCCAATTTAGAGAGCGACCTCGGCAGAATCCGCTTTTAAGCACGCACGTACCGCCCGGCATTTGACACCGTAACATTTTGATTTCAACGCAGGGAAATGTGAATTGCTAGACCCGATTAGCAAAGAGGATACTTCAAAGTCGCCCGACTTGTCGATCGATCCTGCGCTGGAAAAAACGCAGGGAAGTCGTGTCGTCAAACATATCGGCGAGTCGGCTCGCTACACCGTTGTCGTTGTCATCATGCTGGTCGCTTTCTACCTGCTAAAAGAGAAGCTCAGCGACATTAATTGGGGTAGCGTTCTTGATGCGATGTACAAGATTTCCTGGATAAGCCTGGTATTGGCGGTTGGCATCACCGCCGCCAACTTCCTGCTACTCACCGGTTACGACATGATTGCCGTCCGCTACCTTCGAAAACGAGTTCCGGTCCGCCGCGTCATGGCCGGTGCGGTGGTCGGTTACGCGATGAGCAACGTGTTTGGCTGGACTGTCGGCGGGACTGCGGTTCGCTACCGTCTCTATTCCAAGTGGGGTTTTAGCCTAGTTGAAATCGTCGCTTTCATCTCGATCATCTCCATGACGTTTTGGTTGGGGATGTTTCTGTTAGCCGGCATTGCGTTCGTAGGTTTACCTGTTCAGTTGCCGGAGCATTTGGCTTCGAAGTTGATTCTTCAGCCTAGCACCTGGGGCTGGATTTTCTTGTGTGTGGTGCTGCTCTACTTGCTGGCTTCCATCTTTATTCGCAAGCCGGTCCACTGGAACGAGTATCGCTTTGCGCTTCCACCCTTCAACTTGTCAGCGATGCAGTTGGTGGTCTCCGCGGGCGATTTTGTGCTCGCCTCTGCCGTGCTGTATTTTCTTATTCCAAGCGACTTGCGCGGGCACGATGCAATTCACTTCAGCACTGTTTTGGTCGCGTATCTGGCGGCGATGATTGGCGTGGTGGTAACTCATATGCCAGGAGGCATTGGGGTGCTGGAGTTGATCGTGCTCGAGATGACACCGCCTAGCGCGGAGGAGCCCGTTCTGGCCGCACTGCTGCTCTATCGCGTGATCTATTATCTGGTCCCCGCGTTTTTCGCCGCTTTCCTTTGGCTGTACATCGAATGGACCACGCCAAAGCCCACTGCGGAACCTAAATCCACTTAGCGAGTGGCACAGTATCAAGTGGCACAGTGGCGAGTGGCACAGTAGCGACGCATTCACTGAATACGTCATCCCTACTACGCACGTAGGGCCGCCTCTCTGAAGCGGGCAGTTCAGCGTCTCAGAGAGACGCTGCTACGTGTTAAATCTACGGCTGCCGTTCGCCTTACAGCGTTACGATCTACTGTTTGTAGACTTCGTGAGAAGCGTTGCCGCCACTGCGAAGATAAGCGAGCAAATCTGCGATCTCGTCGGGCTTGAAGGTGTCGAGCAAACCTGCGGGCATCATCGAAGTCGTCGCAGGGCGTCGCTCAACGATGTCGTCCACCTTCACGTTAGTGAAATCGCCGGGTGCCAGCATGTTGGTGACGATCATCAGCGTATCACCGTTCAAGTTCGCGACACGTCCCACGACGACACTGCTGTCCGTTAAGAACTGCGTAGCTTGGTACTGATCGCTGATTTCTTTGTTGGGCTCGATGATTGCAGTCAGCATATCGCGGGGGCTGAACCGACCGCTTGAAGCCGTCAGGTCAGGACCTTGAATGCCTCCTTGCCCCGAGAAGCGATGGC
>JANPLP010000159.1:0-7288 GCA_031426595.1 Planctomycetia bacterium
CATTTATCCATCCTGGCCTTCACGCTCTTGTGCATCATCCTAAGCGTCTTTTGCAAACCACTTTAGTCATTCGTAGGCCGGAACAAGCCGCGCGCCGTCCCGGCATCCACATCTCAAATCCCCTCCAACACCTGCGTTGCATCGCCGAACTCTTGAGACTGAATCCCCATGCGATTCATCAGCGATAAATAAAGACTGCAAAGTTTGCGTTCGTCTTCAGCTCTATCCCCAAAGTTGAGCACGCGGCCGGTATCTAACTTGCCGCCCAGGCCACCCACCGTCAACAATGGGACGCGAGTGGAATCGTGCTTGCTACCCGACCACATGTTGTTGACGAACATCAAGCAGGAATGATCGAGCACAGTCCCCTCCCCTTCTCGCATCGAATCGAGTTTCTGCGCGAGGTAAGCTAACTGGCTACAGTAATAAGTCGTAACGCGTTCCCATTCTTCCGACGTGTCGTCATGCGACGCCAGGTGATGCGGCTTGCGAACACTCAAAAACGGATAGAACAAGCCCGAGATATCGCGGCACAAAAGCAGCGAAGCAATACGGGTTCGATTCGACTGGAATGCCAATGCGATGATGTCGCACATCAGCCGCATGTGTTCGCGGATATCTTCCGGCAAGCCATTGTCGGGACGATCCATCTTGAATAGATCGCGACCTTTTTGCTCGACGGAATCTTTAGCTTTATCCACTGAGCCACGTTGGCGCTCAATCCGCTTTTCAACTTCGCGAATACTGGTCAGGTACTCATCAATCTTCGATCGGTCGCTGGCACTAGCCTGCGATTGCAACCGGCTGGCATCGGCCATCACTCGATCGAGAATACTTTTGTTGCGCTGCGTGCCCCGATTCTCGAACAGACTGTCAAACGCGAGCGATGGATACACCTCCATCGGCACCGGCGAAGTCGCGTTCTGCCAAGAGATATGCGAACTGTAAGCCATTGAGAAATTGGTTTCGTGATAACCCGTGGTAGGTTGTTCACAGCCTAACACCAAACTGGGCACGATATCGTCCTGACCAAGGGCGTTCGCCATCGCTTGATCCACACTGATTCCACCTCGCAGCTCAGCTCCCTTCTTGAGCGCCGCACCCGATAAAATGTTCCCCGTCTGTCCCGGGTGAATTCCCACGCCGGTCGCATTCTTGTTGAACAGACCATTGATCACGTTGAGCTTCTGTTTCAGCGGTGCGAGCGGCTCCAAACAGCGACTGAGTTCCAGCTCCGCGCCGCTTCCCTTGGCCCACCAGTGATCTGGATGCACGCCGCAAGCCATGAACAGCACTGCGAAGCGGGTGGGGATTGTATTCTCAGCGATGCCATCGTCGGACGTAGTTGGTTCTTGGCCCCACACTGGCATCGATTCCAGCCAGGGCAATCCAACGGCCACACCCGTACCGCGCAACCACTCGCGACGCGACAATGCGAGCTTCCGACGAGCTTGTTTATCGTGATTCGACATGAACTGTCTCCATGTGCGAAGCGGCAGAGCCTCGCTTGTTACGAAACTGTGGGCTGCGAACGATCGTCTCAAAAGCGACTTGGATACGGTTGTCATGCTTCTGCAACTGAGCAAGCATTTCGTTCACCAGCAAGTCATCAGGAATAATCAAACTGCGACCCAGCGCGTAGGCAACTAAACTCTGACAAAAGTGCCTTCGAAAATCTTCTGCGCGTTGCTGGTGAATGTAATCGCGGAGCCCCGCTAGACCGCTGGCTTCTTTACCACCAGGCAAGGTCGCATCCGTCGAAATGGCTCGCCCCCCAAGGTCCAGCGTCCGCGGGCGACCGATCGGATCAAAGCCTTCAAGCAACAAACCCGCTGCATCAAACCGATCATGGCAACTCGCACAGCTCGGATGCTCGCGATGCTTGGCCAGCAACTCGCGCAAGGTCAGATCGCCCAGTTGATGTTCCGAAGCGGGCAGCTCGGGCACGTTAGGCGGCGGAGGCGGAATTTTTTCACCAAGTAGTTTTCGCACGACCCAATAACCTCGCTTCACGGGACTAGTTCGCAGCCCCGGAGAGTTCTGCGTTAAGAACACAGCCATCGGAATCAACCCGCCACGTTGCCATGCACTCGCATTCGTCACTCGCTGCCAGGGTGCCTCCGGTGTCGATTTGAAGTTGTCGATGCCATAATGCTTAGCTAACGTCGCATCAACAATCATATGGTCGGACTCGAGCAACTCCATGATACTCCCATTGCGACGTAGCAAATCGACGAAGTACTCAATCGGTTCATCCGCCATCGACTGTCGCAAGCGATCGTCGAAAGTCGAGAATTGCTCGCGATCCACACCGTTGTGAGCATCAAAACGCCGGAAATCGAGCCAATTGCCCAAGAACTCACGAGCCATCCCGCGCACTCTTTCATCGTCGAGCATGCGTTGCAACTCTTCGTTTAAGACCCGCTCATCATTCAGTTGCTGAAGCCTCGCACGATCCCGCAATTCTGAGTCCGGCAAACTCGACCACACAAAGTAACTCATCCGCGAGGCCATTTCGAAGTCGACCAAGCGATGCGTCTCAGTAGATTGGCTCTGCAGATCCCAACGATACAACTGCGAAGGCGAGACCAAGATCGAGATCAACGTATCTTCCATCGCTGAACGGTGATCAGCAGATGGCAGTTCGCGCGATGATTTATAGAAATCTTCAATCGACAGTCTTTCTGCATCAGTCAGTGGCCGACGATACGCTCGTTCCGCGAACTCGAGCAAAGCCGCGACTTGCGCAGGTTGTGCGGAGACCAACTCATTTTCAAGCCGCCGCAACTGGCGATTCATGTTCGCAAAGTACGACTCCACCGCCTCAACAACTTCCTCGTCACCTCCCTTGTCACGCACTTTCTCCAAATACACGTCAGCGAATCGTTTGATCATCTCTTCCGAATTTGCAGAACGATCTTCAGCTCGCACGAAGTTGAATTTCTCTTCATTGATGAAGGACGATTCAGCGCGTTCGTACCAGATAAAACCGCTGTACTGACGAATCGGAGCCAGCGCGATGAAATCAAGTTCTTGCCACAATCGGTCGAGCTGGTCTTGCTGATCTGCACTCAGCACTAACTCATACAGCGGTTGATCGTCACGGAAGTATCCCATCATGCTATGGAAGCCCGCGTTCAAGAGACGCCCCTCCCCTTCCCGAGCCGACTCCTTTGCATCGATGTGAGCTCGGCCACGTTCCGCAATATAAAATGCGTCCGGGAAAATAGCACAGAATTGCTTATAAGCAGCGATTATCTGCGATCGTTCTTTTTCTGAACCCTCGCGATATGCCTTCCCATCCGAGGCATCAAGCAGCGGTTCCTGTTCATCAATCAACGCGTCGACCAAGCAATCGCGCCGATGCGAAGCCATCTTGCGATTCTTCCACAACACCAACGTCTGCGATCCACTGCTCAGCCCGGCAGGACCTTTCAAGTTACGAAATTGTGGCTTCAGTGGCTCGCGTTTTTCCTGAATGAATTTGGACAAGTCAACGCATGCACTGCGCACCTCATCCGTCTTCGTCGCATCTAGGGGCAACTGATACCAGCGATTACGCAACTCGACTAACGGTCCGAATTGATCGCGTTGATCGTTCAGAGTATCCCAGATCAGGCGCAAGTACTTCGGACTGACTCGATGGCCTTTCGCGGCTGCTTGCAGCGCATCTTCTACAAACTGCTGCTGCGAATCGATGCGCACTCGCCAAGCCGCGAATAAATAATCTTCGTAGCGGGTCGGCTGCTGCCGATAAAAATTGACGATGCGTTGAACGCAGTACTTATCCCGATCGGTATCGGTCACAACCGGGTGCGGCGCAAACCGGATACCGTCCGGCGTGAGTAGCATGTGATCGGCGACTTCTCGCGCTGCATCGAGGTACTTGGTCACTAAAGCCGGCGAGATGGCGAGCGACTCTGCAGAGTTATCAAAACCCGCCTCGTTAGCTGGGTCCACAGGAAAATTTTTCGTAGGCCGAATATCGACACCCGTCAGGTCGCGAATCGTGTAGTTGAACTCAGCATTGCTCAAGCGACGCGTACTGACCGGTCCAGGATCACCGCGCAGACGTTCCGCTTCAGCACTCCGAAACATTTGCGTCCACTCGCTCAGCATGGCCCGTTCTTCTTCAGTCGGTTGCGGTGACGCATCAACGGGCGGCATCTCTTGTTCATGCACGCGTGAGACAATCTCCTGCCAGCTTCCCCACGATGATGAAATGGCGGATACGTTGCTAAAAATGGTCGTGTCAAGCTTCGCTTCGGGTTCTGAGCCGCTGTGACAATCGTTGCAATAACGAACTAAAAAAGGTTGTACTCGGCTTCGAAACTGCTCATTCAAGACTTCCTCAGCAGAGCATTGCGGGGTGCCCCAGGCGACCACATTCAGCCCAACAAAACCGATTACTAAACGCATATGAGCACGCAAACGAAAACCGTTCGATACGGTCTGCAGATTGCGGTTGCCAGCGGCGAAAAACCAGTCGAACACCAGTAGCACCTAAGACGCTTTCACAGAGTAACGTTCGAGATAACCAAAATCGGGAAAACGATCGTCCTTCAGCCCAGGTTGGCCTTGCATTCCTGCGAGATAAATCTGCGTACCGTCTGGACTGAATCGAGCCGCCGTAATCCGCATCCCCGTTTTCGCTTGACCGATCAGTTGACCGCTCTCAGCCGTAAAAATCCCCAGGTTCCAATTGCCGCCACGCAGCCTACCCGCCATGACGAAGTACTCGCCGCTTGGATGCCATGCCAGCGTCTCCATCAGACCCTCACCAGTTTGATCAGCCACCGATTCTTGTCTCTTATCCGCAGAATCTTTTTGCCAATCAAAACGTTGCCACAGTTGTTTTCCATTACCAGCCATCGGATCACGCATGTCTCCCATGCCGGCCGCGTACAACGACTTACTATCCGGTGAGAAACTGACTGCAAAAACTCCACTGATGTAGCAATGACTCTTGATGATTCCCCAACTCGTAAAGGACTTCGTTCGCCACTGAGCCAGCGCTTCACCGGTCTCGACATCCCACACCGCCAGGTCGCCCATCAGATTACCAGCGGCTAAGTAACGACCACTTGGATCAAAAACAACACATTGCACCGGAGGCAGCATGTTGAAACTCTTTACCAGCTTGCCGGTCGACGCATCCAGCAACTTGACCGTCGGTTCCTCACTCGGCAAAGGCGAGTAATCTTCTGCGCCGGCTAAGTACTGACCCGTAACAGAAGCCAACAACTTTCGGTCTGGTGAGATAGCCATACGCCACGACCAAAACGAATGGAGTTTTTCTTCGATGCGAGGCGGCGTCTCTTCTTTTACATCTTTGCTCACCGCTCGGATTTGCAAAGTGCCGTCATAAGCCGTGCTAGCCAACTCGGCTTCGTCTTGCAACAACGCAACTCCCGACACGTAACTTGCATGCTGACCAATCCGGGACGGTTTAGGCTTGTCCTCTTTCGCATCGCGCGGTGGTAGCGCCAGCGCGTAGACTCCATCCATACACGCCGCGTAGGCGATTTGCTCGTCGGCGCGAACCGCGAGGTCAAGGATGCCCATGGGAAACGAGTACCGACCAGTTTTCTCAAGTTCAATTTTCATATCGGTGTTCACGCAAGTAATTCCGTGATCGGAGCAGTATTTTGCTCCACACGATGAAAAGTAGGAAAGCCGGGAAGATCATAGGTCACATGAGGATCAAGTCCGAGCGCTGCATAGATTGTTGCAAACAACTGCCGCTGGTTGACGGGCTTGTCGGCGACTTTGATTCCGTTTTCATCTGTCGCTCCATACACCACGCCAGGTTTCATGCCGCAGCCCGCCATCGCGAGACTCCATGCCGTCGGATAATGATCTCGACCCCGAGCTTCATTTAAATAAGGGGTGCGACCGAACTCGCCCATGATTAACACCAACGTGTCATCGAGCATGCGTCGCTCTTCAAGGTCGTTGATCAAGTGGAACACGACGCGATCCATTTCAGGGACCAGCATTTGATGTGTCTCATGATTCATCACATGACAGTCCCAAGGCATTCCATTCGCAACCATGACAAACGTCGATCCATTTTCGATCAAATGCCTTGCCAGTAACGAGTATTGAGCAAACGAGCCTGGCCCGTACCGCTGACGATCAGCTTCCGGAATCGCGTTCAAATCAAACAAAGGCGATGCTTTCATCAAACCTTTCACACGTTCAAAGACCGCATTGTAAGACTGCACGGCGGCCTCTTGTCGATCATTGGTGAACTTGCGACTGAGGAATGAGCGGAGCGCTTCGCGATCTGCATGGTCTGCGTCCGAGAGTCCTTCAGGCAACTTGACATTTTCAATTTTGTACTCGCCGCCAAAACGCACTGGACCGTACTCGGCCCCTAACCAGCCTGCCCAGTTGGCTGCTTTGAACGCTTTAAATTCATTCCCTTCCGGACAAGGATCGAGCAGTACGAACTGCGGTACAGGACTATCGAGTTGCCCCAACTGCTGCGCGAGAACTGAACCTAGGATAGGCCGAGTAAAGGGAGGTCGAGGCGGTTCGCCGCGCGTCAGCATATCGATCGCTTGCAAGTGCTCACTGGGTTCAGTCGACATCGATCGAACCACTGTCAACTTGTCGAGTATCGTGGCACACTTGGGCATTAAAGAACTGATCTGAACGCCAGGAATGGCCGTCGATATCGCACCAAACGGACCACTCGTTGGCCGACCTGGTTTCGGATCCCAAGTTTCAAATTGGCTGGGCGCGCCGCACAACCACAACAGGATACATCGCTTGCCCCGCGCCTTTACCGAATCAGCAAACGCAGGCACAGCGAACAAGCTCTGAAAACTCGCGACTGAAGCAGCGCCTGCCATGCTGCCTTGCAAGAACAAGCGACGATGCACCCGATGATCAGCGTTGCCAATCGCCGAACCGGAAAAGCAAACGCCTTTTGTGGCCGCGTTTCTACCTTGCATAGGGAAATCTTCACTTAAGTAAAGTTGATCTAGAGTACGGTTGATCTAGTGCTTTGTCCAGATTTTTATTTTAATCAATCCCTCTTTCGAGACGACCTTGATAGGTTTTGAACCAATCTCAACCGATTCGCGATTCGGGTTGCTCTCTTAAACAATCGCATCGCTAGTGGTTGAACCGAAACTCGGCACTCGTAAGCAACGCCCAGGTAAGGCTCTCGACCGATTGCTGACGTTCTTCTATTCGTGATGCTAAGAATTCACCACAGTGACTCAATTCATCCTCATCCGGAGCACGCCCCAAAGTTAATTTGAACAAGCGTTCTACC
>JANPLP010000160.1:0-15231 GCA_031426595.1 Planctomycetia bacterium
CGCCCTTCGCAAAGCCTCAGGGCGTGCCACCCAAATACGTGCACCCTAAAATTTAATCCGGACAAAGCACTAGTCCTTTCGAAACAGACAATCCGAAGTAGACAACATGGTACAACGCAAAGGCTCTGAATACGCTGGTCTCTCCGTAGCAATCATCACTCCGCTTCGCGACAATGTGCTCGACGTCCCTCGACTGCGTGAACAGGTCGAGTTTCAAATCGCGGCTGGCACGACATGCATCGTTCCAGTCGGAACCACGGGCGAATCCCCCACGCTGTCACATGAAGAACACGAACGCGTGATCAGCGAAGTGGTTCAGATCGCTGCGGGACGAGTGAAGGTCATGGCGGGCACGGGCAGCAATTCAACTGCTGAAGCGATGCATTTGACCCGCTGGGCGAAGAATGAAGGAGCCGATGCGAGTTTGCAAGTTGCACCGTACTACAACAAACCGACTCAAGAAGGTTTCTATCAACACTTCAAAGCCATCGCTGAAGATGTTGACTTGCCCATCTGTGTTTACAACATCCCAGGTCGTACCGGCAAAAATATCGAACCGGAAACCATCGCTCGGCTAGCTGAAATTCCTAACATCACGATGGTCAAAGAAGCCACCGGATCGCTTGATCAATGCACGCAGATTCTCAACACAACCAACCTCACGGTGCTCAGCGGTGATGACAGCCTGACACTCCCGATGATGGCCGTCGGTGCTGAAGGTGTGATTTCCGTCGCTGGAAATATTATTCCTCGCGACATTATCGAGATGGTGACCGCTGCGCTGGCAGGTGATTACGGTCAAGCTCGCGCGCTGCATCACCGCATGTTCCCACTGTTCCGCGACATGCTAGGACTGTCCACCAACCCTATTCCAGTGAAGACCGCCATGCGTTTGCTCGGCCGCGATGCTGGCGAACTGCGGTTGCCGATGACGCAGTTGGATGAAAAGCAGCTAGAACAACTGCGCTGCACCCTACAATCCTACGGGCTGCTGTAAGCGTGCTTCTACCCGTCTACGGTATCTGATTTTGTGGAGAGCTCCCTCGTTATGCGCGCTATACAAATCTTTGCACCGAAGACGATGCGTCGAATCGAAATCGACGAGCCCGCGAGACCGGGGGCTGGGCAAGCCCTTGTGCGGACGCACCGCATGGGAGTCTGCGGGACCGATGTAAGTTGCTACCTTGGCAAGTTCCCTTTCTTCGACTTTCCAAGAATTCCCGGTCATGAGCTGGGCGTTGAAGTGCTGGAAGTAGGCGCCGGCGTTACAAACGTGAAAGCCGGTGATCGCTGTAGCGTAGAACCCTACATGAACTGCGGGCAATGTTTTGCCTGCCGGCGCGGAGCTGGCAACTGCTGTGCAAATCTCAAAGTGATCGGTGTCATGATGGACGGCGGTCTGTGTGATCGCTTTATCATTCGAGCTGAGAAACTGCATCCATCCGCCAAACTGAGCATGGAACAACTCGCGCTCGTCGAGACACTTGCCATCGGATGTCACGCGAACGATCGCGGCGCCCCGGTCGCCGGCGAGCACGCGTTGATTATCGGCTTAGGCCCCATCGGCTTGGCGACACTTGAATTCGCGCGGCTGACCGCAGCCAAGATCTCGGTAATGGATATGAATGAGCAGCGTCTGGATTTTGTTCGTCGCAACTACGGTATTGAAAATACAATTCAATTCAAAGCCGACGATAGCGAACTGCCACGTATGCGAGAGCTCACCGATGGCGACATGTATTCAGTTGTGACTGACGCAACCGGCAATAAGCACTCGATGTCCGGTGCGTTGAAATACGTTGCGCCGACCGGGTCGCTTGTCTTCGTCGGCATCACGACCGAAGAAGTCGCGTTTCGGCACCCCGTCCTTCACCGGCCCGAGGCCACCATCAAAGCTTCACGAAACGCGCTTCCTCCCGATTTCACTCGCATCATCGGCTTAATCGAGGACGGCACTATCAACACCGAGCCCTGGATCACCCATCGAACTTCATTCGATGAGGTCATCGATCAATTCGACAGCTTCACCCGCCCCGAGACTGGCGTGCTGAAGGCCATCATTGATTTGACTTAGCGCGCTCAACTTCTTATTAAGCCTTCGATCACCTCTTACTAGTCCAGTTTCCCGGCCGCGCGCACCTCGGCACCTTCGATCTTCAGAAGTGAATCGCCAAGCTGGGCTCGCATTCCATCGGCAAGCGACGTGAGTCGAGCGACAACGTCCGGATGCATGGCTGAAACATCCTTCGACTCGCCGATATCCGTGTCGAGATTGTACAGTTCCAATCCACAAGTCTTTTGTTCATAGGGACCTGGTCGACCATCTTCGCCTGGCGACTTCAGAGACCGATAGGCATGCGGAAAATGCAGCTTCCACGAGCCGCTTCTGACAGCATGCAGCTCCTTTCCCCAGTAATAGTAATACGCTTCGTGGGGGCTCTTCGCTCCCGCGTCGCCAGCCAGCAACGGCCAAAGGTTCTTGCCATCAATTTTTTTGGAGGGCAATTCGGCACCAGCAAGATAAGCCAAAGTAGGCAACACATCGATGGTTCCCGAAACTTCATCGCAGACCGTTCCCGCAGGAATTTGACCGGGCCAATAAGCGATCGTTGGTTCACGCTGCCCGCCTTCCCAAGTCGTCCCTTTGCCCTCGCGCAGTGGCCCGGCGGAACCAGCATGATTGCCGTAGGAGAGCCAAGGGCCATTGTCGGATGTGAATAGCACGCAAGTCTTCTCGCTCAAGCCGTGCTTTTTCAGTGCTTCCACAACTTCGCCAACACTCCAGTCGATCTCAGCCACGACGTCCGCGAACAGTCCGTTGCCGGTCGAACCCTTGAATTTTTCGGAAGCGTAAATCGGCACATGCGGCATGCTGTAAGGCATATATACAAAGAAAGGCTCGCTGCGGTTGCGTTCGATAAAGTCGATCGCGTGCTCGGTGTTCCAGCGAGTCAAATACTGTTGGTCGTCAGCGGTAACGTTTGCATTGATCGTTTCTGTCCCTTCGATCAACGGCAACGCGGGAAAATCTTTGCTGGTCGGATGATAGGGCCACATGTCGTTCGAGTAGGGCAAGCCAAAGTACTCGTCGAAGCCATGCTGCGTAGGCAGTCCAGCTC
The DNA here is from genome assembly GCA_031426595.1 of Planctomycetia bacterium. Classification (GTDB taxonomy): domain Bacteria; phylum Planctomycetota; class Planctomycetia; order Pirellulales; family Pirellulaceae; genus Aureliella. Next base: position 3,120 of record JANPLP010000160.1, read on the forward strand.
CACGGTCCCCCAAATGCCACTTGCCATAGATGGCAGTCTTGTAGCCGCGTGGTTTGAGCACTTCAGCGATCGTTTGCTCGGCGGGGTTCAAGCAAGTTTTTGCTCCTGGCCCAAGCGCGCCGAGTATGCCGACTCGAACGTTATAGCAACCCGTGAGCAGCGAGGATCGCGAGGCGCTGCAGACCGCTTGCGACGCATAGAAACTGGTCATCCGCCTCCCTTGGCTCGCCAATCGATCCAAATTCGGTGTAACCATCTGTTCGCCGCCGAAGCACTTCAAATCGGCATATCCAAGATCATCCGCGAAGAAGACCACAAAATTCGGTCGCTCGATGGCCGGTTTGTCAGCGGCTTCGGCTCTGATTGCAAACTGAGTAACCAACAGACAAACCGATAGAACGCTTGCAGAAAACTGAAACCAACTGCGCATGGTGAATGACCTCAGCGTTGAAAGTAGGTTGAGAGAAGCGATCGCAAACGCCTTCGTGAGATAACTTGGATGGTCCGTTATTTAAAACTACTTCGCGCGCACATCGTAAACCAACAGATCGTCTTGATCGCGCAAGTACAGCATGCCGTTTAGCACAACTGGATGCGACCAACTTTCGCGATTGTGCACGCCGATCTTGAACGAGCCTTTCACTTCGTAACTCTTCGGGTTCGCTTCGATCAGCGCCATCGTGGCGTCTTGGTAGCGGAAGTATAGATGTCCGTCTGCGTAGGCGATGGCGGCTGATTCACGGCCGGGCCCACGAGCGGGTTTCCAGGTTCGCGCGCCCGTTTTGAAGTTGAAGCAGGCGGGGAATCCGTTGTTGTGCCCTTCGCCCAGGTAAACAAAACCATCGACCAGGATCATGCCGCCGTGATGGTTCTGCAAGTCTTTCGCGGGAAAGTAGTAGACCTCTTTCCAGCCGACTTTATTGCGTTGCTTGACCACTTGGACAAGGGCGGTGCCGCCATCGCCATAACCGCTGGAGCACAGGATAGAATCGCCGCTGACGATCGGCGTTGGAATGTTCGCGGTGCCATTTGAAACCTTATCGTATATCCACAGCAGCTCACCGGTCTTCGCCTGAACACTGGTCAATCCTTTACCGGTCAGCGTCACGTACTGCTTCACCCCTTCGGCATTGCAGATGACGGGTGACGAGTATCCCGCACCACCGTGACCTTTGAGGTTCGCGGCCGCGCCCAGCGGTGTTTTCCAAACGACCTCGCCACTCAACTTATTGAGCGCGACGATGAACGCGGTATCGCTGCCCGGGGAACAGATCAACAAGTCGCCATCGACCAGCGGCGATTCACTGTAACCCCAAGTCGGTTCTTTGCCGCCGAAGTCCTTGGTAAAGGAGGCTTGCCAAACGATCGAACCGTCGCTGATTTTCAAGCACGCCAGTTCTCCGTTACGCGCCAAGCCGTAAACGTGCTCGCCATCCGTAGTTGGTGTGCAGTTCGGATCGCCGCCGCCAAAAGGTGTCTCCCATAGTTGACTGCCATCGTTGCGACTCAAGCACAGAAGAACACCTTTGCCATTTTTCTGCCCCATCGTAAACATGCGATCGCCAACAATCGCCAGACTTGAAAACCCACTCCCCAGCCCTTTGCTCTGCCACGCGAGCGGCGGTCCTTCTGCAGGCCACGTTTTCATCAACCCTTTTTCAGTTGAACTTGCATCCCCTTTGTCACCGCGCCAACGAGGCCAATCATTGTCACCCGCTATTAAGGGCGTTGTGAAGGTTATCCACGCGGATAACAAACTTGCAGTCGCGAACGTTAGTGTGCGTGTGTATTGCATGTACATTGCTCGATCTCGGTTTTCAGGAAGAATAGGAAGCCATAGCACGAAGGTTCAGATGCGGGCGAACCCAGATTGTTCCTAGTTTTCAGTATCCCGCCACAGATAGCAAGACGCTGACTTGATTCTCGCCAGCGAGTTGCCAGAATAAGCGGTTCACACTTCCGCCAGCGATCCCCGCAGAAACCTCCAGCTTGACGATGATCATGAAAAGTCTTCTTATTCTCGCGATCGCTTGCATTGCGACGTTTATCACATTGCAGCCAATTGCTGCACAAGAACCAAAGCGACCCAATATCTTATGGTTCATCGTCGACGATATGTCGGTGAACTTTTCTTGTTACGGCGAAACTACGATCAGCACTCCCAATGTCGATCGCTTAGCAAACGAAGGGACACGATTCAGCCGCGCGTATGTGACAGCCCCTGTCTGTTCAGCCTGTAGATCGGCGCTGATCACTGGAATGTATCAGACAACCATCGGCTCGCATCACCATCGCAGCGGCCGCGGCGAACTGAAAATCAACTTGCCCGAGTCCGTGCGACCTGTGCCCGTCCTTTTTCAGCAAGCTGGATACTACACTTGCATCGGCAGTGGACTACCTGACAAAGATTTTCGCGGAGTGAAGATCGGCCCAAAAGCGAACGAGAAAAGTAAGCTTGGCAAGACCGACTATAACTTCGAATGGGACCCGGCGATGTACGACAGCCACGATTGGGCTGGCCGAGCCGAGGGGCAGCCATTCTTTATGCAAGTTCAATTGCATGGTGGCAAGTTGCGCGAGGGAGCACAGATGGCTCGCGATAACTTTCGCAAACGAGCAATCCAAGAACTAGGAAGTGCAACGGAGCCAGAGCAAGTCACGTTGCCTCCCTATTATCCTCGCGATCCCCTGCTGCTCGACGATTGGGCAGCCTACTTGGATGCTGTTCGACTTACTGATAAACACGTTGGCGAAGTGATCGCTCGACTCGACAGCGAAGGTCTGCTGGAGAACACTTTGGTTATTTTCATGACAGATCATGGAATCAGCCACGCGCGCGGCAAGCAGTTTCTCTATGACGAGGGGACGCACGTGCCGCTGGTCATTCGCGGCCCAGGCGCAGCCAAAGGCGCAGTCCGCGATGATCTAGTGGAGAGTATCGATCTCGCGGCCATCTCGCTAGCGGCAGCCCGAATCGACGTGCCCGATGCAATGCAAGGACGCGACGTGCTTGCAAAAACTTATCAATCGCGAGAGGCTGCCTTTGCGGCTCGCGATCGCTGCGATGAGACGGTCGAGCGACTGCGAAGCGTGCGAACCGATCGCTTTCTCTACATTCGAAACTTCTATCCTCAGCGACCGCACCTGCAGCCCAACGCTTACAAAGATGGCAAAGCGATTGTGCAGACTCTGCGAGCACTCAATGAGCGCGGTGTTCTATCGCTGATACCAAAGAAGTTGCTGTTCAGCGAGTCGCGACCGGCCGAGGAGCTTTACGAATACCAGCAAGATAAGTTTCAGATCACCAACTTGGCAGCGGATCCAGCCTATCAAGCCGAGCTTGAGCGACACCGAGCTCGACTGGACCAATGGATTGCTGAAACTGGCGACAAAGGTCCCGAATCAGAAGAGATGTACGATAGCGATATGGCCGTATACCTTCAAAAAGCGAATCCCGAAGTCGAAGCGAACATCGCTTTGATGAAAAAATGGGCCAAACAAGGCAAGTAGTTCAATACTCAAACTTTAATAAAGCATCATGAAAATCACACTTCAAAGAATAGTTGGCTCGTTGGCGCTTCTCGCGCTGCTCGCCAGCTTCAGCCGCGCGGCGCAGCCCAACATCATCTTCATTTTCTCAGACGACCATGCGCAGCACGCAATCTCTGCCTATGGATCGAAAGTCAACAAGACACCGCACCTCGATCGGCTAGCCACTGAGGGAGCTCGCTTCACTCATTCGTTTGTGACCAATTCGATCTGCACGCCCAGCCGCGCAACGCTGCTGACCGGCCAGTACTCGCACTTGAACGGCGTGCCCGTATTCAACAAGTTCGATGGCGCGCGCGATACGGTTGCCAGGCGTTTGCAGGCTGGCGGTTATCACACGGGAATGATCGGCAAGTGGCATCTCGGTTCCGATCCGATCGGCTTCGATCGCTGGATCGTGCTGCCAGGACAGGGAGCCTACTGGAATCCAACTTTTTTGGTGGCGGGTAAGAAGGTGAACATTGACGGTCACTGCACCGACATCACGACCGACTTGGGAATTGAGTTCATCAAGACGCGGCCAAAGGACAAACCGTTTTTCTTGATGCTGCACCAGAAAGCTCCTCACCGAGCTTGGGAGCCCGACGAACGCAACAAAGAGAAATTCAAAAGCGCTGTGATCCCCGAACCTGAGACGCTGTTCGATAGTTACAAGACGCGGCCGGCTGCGCTGCCGACCAACGAGCAAACCGTTGCCCGCGATCTGACGCGCCGCGATCTGAAACTCGTCCCACCTTCCAATCTCAAAGGCCCCGAACTCAATCAGTGGTACAACGCCAAACCGATGGAGATGCAGGTGGACGGCAAGTCACTGACGGGTGACGAATTGGTAAAGTGGAAGTATCAGCGCTACATGCAAGACTACTTGGCTTGCGTTCAAGGGGTCGATGACGGCGTAGGCAAGGTGCTCGACTATCTTGACGACAGCGGCTTAGCCAAAGATACGATCATCATGTACTCAGCCGACAACGGCTGGTACCTCGGCGATCTGGGAATGTATGACAAGCGATTTATGTACGAGCCCGGATTGAAGACGCCGCTGCTCGCGCGGGGGCCTGGAATCAAAGCGGGACAAGTGCCGTCTCAGTTCGTAGTAAACATTGACCTCGCTCCCACGTTCTTGGATCTGGCTGGGTTGCCGATTACAGCATCGATGCAAGGTCGATCTATTGCTCCGATTCTTCGCGGCGAATCGCCCGCGGATTGGCGGAAATCTATCTACTATCGCTACTATCACGACCCGGGGCATCACAACACGGCTGCACATTTGGGTGTCCGAACAGAAACGCACAAGCTGATCTATTACTGGAAACTGGACACTTACGAGCTGTTCGACCTCACTCAGGATCCGACGGAGCAACACAACTTGCTGTTCTCAGAGGCTGAGGCCAAGAAGCCTGAGGTGGCCGCTAAGTTCACTGAACTGAAAACTGAGATCGCTCGTCTGCAAAAAGAATACAAAGACGACGGTCAATTTGCTGACCCGGCCACATGGCCCAAGGGTGGCTCCGATGGTCCGTTCGACGACAAGCAACCCGCTGGCAAGAAAACTGTGGCGGAAGCGATGGCGGTGGCGGTGAGCCAATGAGCGTCTTAAAACTGACCGCGAAATCGTTTCGGTTGCATGCAGCTTACTTTGCACTGCTCGCGCTGCTCGGTTCATTTAGCAGCGTTACAGCCGCGCAACCTAATATCGTGATCATCTATGCCGACGACCTCGGCTACGGTGATTTAGGTTGTTATGGTTCGCCTGTCATTCGAACGCCGAACTTGGATCGGATGGCGACGGAAGGGCTGAGGTTCACCGATTTTTATTCGGGCGGCGAAGTCTGCACGCCCAGCCGCACGGCGCTGTTGACCGGTCGCTATCCGCTGCGCAGCGGCATGGCTGGCAACCGCCGCGTGCTGTTTCCGAATTCGAAAGGTGGACTACCGCCTGCTGAAATAACCCTTGCCGAGTCGCTGAAGTCGGCGGGCTATGCGACCGCTCATATTGGCAAATGGCATCTCGGGATCCATGCCGGTTCCCGCCCACTCGATCAAGGTTTCGACGAGAGTTTTGGTTTGCCTTATTCGAACGATATGGACGGGCGGAGCGATTTGCCGAAAGGCGCTACCGGTTCACCGACTCCGCCTGAAGACGGCTGGAATGTTCCGTTGCTACGCAATGGCGAGGTAGTCGAACAACCCGCTGATCAAACGACCCTTACCAAGCGTTACACCGAACAGGCCGTGCAGTTCATACGCGACAAAAAATCTTCACCTTTCTTTCTCTACTTCGCTCACACCTTCCCGCACGTGCCGCTGTTTGCCTCGAAGGACTTCAAAGGCAAAAGTCGAGCAGGCATCTATGGGGACGCCGTCGAGGAATTGGACTGGAGTGTCGGCGAACTACTCAAGACTCTGCGCGCGGAAGGACTAGCTGACAATACGCTCGTCATTTTCAGCAGCGACAATGGACCATGGCTGACGATGAGCAATCAAGGTGGGAGCGCCGGCTTGCTGCGCGATGGCAAAGGAAGCACGTGGGAGGGTGGCATGCGGGTCCCAGGTATTTTTTGGATGCCTGGAAAAATTCAACCCGCTGTGACCACTCAAATGGCCTCAGTACTCGATCTCTACCCCACCGCTTTAAAGTTGGCGGGTGCCAGTTATCCTGCGGAACGAGAACTCGATGGCAAGGATCTTTCCCCTGTGATTTTTGAGTCAAAACCACTGGCGGACCGACCTTTCTTTTACTATCGCGGGAATGAGATCTTCGCGTGTCGATTGGGTGACTGGAAAGCTCACTACAAAACACAGACTGGTTATGGCCAACCCAAGCCCGAAGTACCGAGTTCACCGCACTTGTACCATTTAGGCATGGATCCCTCAGAGAAACGTAATGTAGCGGCGGAACATCCCGAGATCGTGGCTAAGTTTCAAGCCGCGTTCAACCAACAACAAGCCACCGTCGTCGCCGGCGCTCCGCAGTTGCAATGAGCGCGCGCGCTTGCAATGAGCGGGCAGCGATTGCGTGAAGCAGTTTCGTACACACCAGCACTCTCTTGATTAGGCATTTGTATCATGCGACTTTCCGTTGCCAGGGCTCGGTTGCTACTTGTGTGGCTGGTCCTGATTTCGATGGCTACGGTCTCATCTGCCAAGCAACCCAACGTCGTCTTCATTCTTGCGGACGATCTGGGCTGGAGCGATACGACACTGTATGGTCACACCAAGTACTACGAAACGCCGAACATCGAACGACTGGCGAAGCGCGGGATGGTATTTAATCGCGCTTACTCGGCTAGCCCGCTGTGTTCGCCAACGCGTTCCGCGGTGTTGACCGGTCTCAGCCCAGCGCGCACGGGCATTACAACTCCCAATTGCCATTTGCCGCAAGTTGTCTTACAAGCCACCGTAGCCAAGTCGGCGGCGGCGGGGTTGAAATCGATCCAGCCCGATCCAGTGACTCGCTTGAAGACCGAGTATCGCACGTTAGCGGAGAGCCTCAAGGAAGCGGGTTACGCAACGGGCCATTTTGGCAAATGGCATTTAGGTCCAGAACCTTACTCACCCTTGCAACAAGGTTTCGATGTCGACTTGCCGCATCACCCCGGACCAGGACCAGCGGGGAGTTACGTGGCCCCTTGGAAGTTCAAGGATTTTGATCACGATCCCGATGTCCCTGATCAACACATCGAAGATCGCATGGCTGCGGAAGCCGTCGCTTGGATCGAACAGAATAAGGACCGGCCGTTTTACTTGAACTACTGGATGTTCAGTGTCCATGCTCCCTTCAATGCAAAGCCCGCCTTGATCGACAAGCATCGGGGCCGCGTCAATCCGAATGACTTGCAGCGCTGCCCGACCTATGCGGCGATGATCGAGAGCATGGACGACGCGGTCGGGACGTTGCTCGATTCGCTCGAACGTCTGCAGTTAATCGACAATACGATCATCGTGTTCACATCCGACAACGGTGGGAACATGTACAGCGAAGTCGACGGTGAAGTACCGACTAGCAACCGTCCACTGCGGGGCGGCAAAGCATCGATGTTCGAAGGGGGCACGCGCGTCCCGTGCGTGATTTCTTGGCCAGGCATTACTGCCGCGGGGACACGCAGTGAAACGATTGTGCAAAGCGAGGATTATTATCCCACGTTGCTCGCAGGGCTGGGACTAAAACCAACAGCGGATCAGAAGTTTGACGGCACTAGCATCCTACCTGCCTTGCAAGGCAAACCGTTTGATCGTCAGCCGACATTCCAATTCTTTCCACACAACCCACCCGTTCCCGAATGGTTGCCGCCCAGCGTGACCGTACATCGCGGCGATTGGAAACTGATTCGCGTCTTTCACGGCGGCGAAGCCGGCGCGCATCGCTACTTGTTGTTCAACTTGAAGGATGACATTTCTGAAACGAAAAATCTGGCTGAAGAGAAGGTTGACTTGGTCAAAGAGCTCGATGCATTGATCGAGCAATTCCTGACCGACACCCAAGCCGTCGTCCCGGCTCGCAATCCTAATTTCGATCCCCAACAATACCGGCCTGAGTTGGAAGGAAAACGACCGGCCGCGAAAGCCGCCAAGGCACCAGCGCGCATCAAGGCAAACGAACTAGCCGAGGGCGACGCGAGTCTACTGAATTGGAAACCTCGCGCTTGTTCAGCGGAAATCAAAGATGGCAAACTAATTGTCAGCAATCTGAGTAAGCAGAGCTTCCTGGGTTTCTCTGCCGCCAAGCATACGGGGCGCAGCAGTGTGAAAGTTCGTATGAGATCGTCCGCTGGAAGTTCGCATATTGACTGGTTGCCGAGCGGAACGAAGAGCAAGCCTTTCAGCGCGGCGTACACCACTGCCAACACAGAGTGGCTGGAAGTGAACGTTGAGTTGCCCGCTGAGGGTCCGCTTGGCATCGTGCGGGTCTATTTCCCCGCGGAAGCCAAGTCGGTTGAGATCGATTGGATCGAAATTCATTCGCCCGCCGCACCGCGCACCACTCGCTCAGACTTTTGAATTGCTTGGCATCGACTGCCTCCTCAACGCGACCGTTAGAAGCATTCTCATCTTCGGAACGAGCCTGCGATGCTAAATTCAATCTTTCCATTTTTCCGCCGCGGCATCTTTTTGCCTTACACGGCAGTTTCAGGCAAAAAGATACCGGTCAGAAAAGGCTTGGAAAATTGGGGGACAAGTTTAACGCCCCGCTATTCAGTGAGTGCTTTACCGTGCGGGACCTTAGCTCCACGCGGGTTCCCAACCTTTGCGGTAAGGTTTGCTGAGCCACTGCTGAGCTTGTTCATGATTGGTGATTTTCAGCGAATTAGAATCCCAGTTTAAAACTTGCTCGGGGTAACGAATGCCGATGGTGCCGAGCAGTACGGTTTCGGTCAACGGAGCTGCGTAGTCGAAGTGCGAAGTGGTTTCGCCGATTCCACGGCAAGCATCAGCCCACTGCGTGTAGTGGTCCACTTCTTCGATGATCGGCAACTGATCTGCAGCAAATTTTGCTTCCGGAAAAATTTTGGGCATCGCTACGTGCGGGATCAGCAACGTTCCCTTCTCGCCGATGAGAACAGATCCCGCGCTGGGCAGCTTGAAATCAGCGGGTAGGTCGCTGAGTCGCTCGCGGGGCGGCAGCGCTCCAGCAGCGTCATACCATGTTACCGGCAAAGTTTTTTCAGCTGTGTACTCCGTGCCGGTAAACTTATAACGGACCGTCGCGCGATCGGTCCACGATTCAGGCATGATGGCTGGCGCTTGAGCAGTTAGCGAAGTGGGCGCGGTCAGCTTCAAGGACTTGAAAACAGGATCGAGAATATGACAACCAAAGTCGCCGAGCTGCCCGGTGCCGTAGGCTTGCCAGCCCCGCCAGTTGAAAGGATGGTACATGCCGATCTTGAACGGCCGTTCTTCAGCCACACCTTGCCAGAGATCCCAACGCGCATGGGATGGAACGGGATCGGAGCCGGTTGGTCGCGCAATGTGACGAGGCCATGATGGCGAGTTGGCTTGCCATGAGTGAACCTCTTTGACTTTACCAATCAAACCTGAGTGGACCCAGTGCACGGCGGTGCGATAAGCCGAGTGGGACTGGATCTGGTTGCACATCTGAGTGATGGATTTGTGTTTCTTGGCGGACAGTTGCATCTGCCGAGCTTCGTAGACGGTGTGCGTGAGCGGCTTTTGACAGAAGACATGTTTGCCCAGTTGCATGGCGGCAAGCGAAATGGGCGCATGCATAAAGTCAGGTGTCGAAACTAGCACGCCGTCAACGTCCTTAGATTCGTCGAGCAACTTGCGCCAATCGTCGTAACGTCGCGCGGAAGCGTACTTGTCAGCGGCTTGTCCAAGATGCTCCTTGGAACTGTCGATATCGCACAGGGCGACCACTTGGACCGCAGAGCTGCTGGCAACTCCGTTAAGATCGCTCCAACCTTTGCCGCCTGTTCCGATGCTCGCGATCCGCAACCGCTCGTTAGCTCCGTACAGTCGCGAGTACTGCAGAGCCGGAAGCGCGATAGCAGCTCCTGCTGTAACGGTTGCTTTGACGAATGAGCGACGAGTTAAGCGGTTCATGGCGATGCTCCGTAAGGTTGGCGAGAGAGCGAACTGGATGGCGCTCGTCGTACGCAAATATCTGCAACTCCGATCCGAGCGGCTGTGCGTTATCGACTGGGATATCCGCTGAGACATCGACGCCGATACGAAAAGCGAGCTTGATTCTAACTGAATTAGATTCGCGCGATGCGTTGCACCCGATTATTTGCTTGACTTGTTATCGGTGGCGGTTTCAATGTCCGGTTGAGAGGACGACGAAACGCTAACGCGTTCCGCTACGGTCCGCTACAGCCCGCTGGCAAGCTTTACGAGGAGACCGATCTGTACTTGCGACTAGGGCGACAGGTAGCGGAAGAAGTTGCGAAAGGGTTGGCCAGGTACGTAAACCGTGGGCTGGCCGATGATGCCGCGACCGATCTGAACGTTGTAGTTCTCTTGCCCAAGCGAGAAAAGTGGCGAGTAACCGGAGTTGTTCGGTGAGTAACTCCCGGGTGCAAGATTAGGTGTGATGGTGGGAGGAATGTACGTCCCCGGTACTGCCCCCGGCGGCGGGTAGACGGCCGTGCCGCTCGGTGCGCACTGATACTGAGTTGGATAAACTCCTGGTGCCGCAGCAACTGGTGCATTCTGATACTGAGGCAAAGTGGGTTGCAAGTTGGCCACATTTGGATTGACTGCGTTGATCTGTCCTGGCTGCAGTGGAGCTTGAACGAAGTTTTTATAAGAGACGGTTCTGAATAGCGATGGGTTGTAAGATGAGGTGGGATAAGTGCCAACGCGTGGGGCTGGCGATACGAACGGATAACCTGTCGCGATATCGATAGGTCGCGAATTAGGTCCAAACCCAGTCGGCATCGAAGGAGCGACCGGGCGCAAATCGTTGCTTGGGTTTCCAATCGGTTGTGCGCCGTTTTGAACGGCTCGAAGGTTATCGCCAGCGGCTACGGTGCGATAAGGATTCGAGGCCGGTGGCATGACTTGATTGGGCTGCGTTGCATAGGGATCAAAGGGCTGTTGCGGCGGCATGACGGCGGGCTGATTGCGAAGCGGTTGCGACTGAGTCGGAATGTTTTGAGGAATCGGAGCCGGACCGTTGTTTCCAAAGTTCGTAGCGCTGTAATCGTTAAAACCCTGCGAGTTTTGCAATGCGTTGGGCATCGGTGGCAGTGCCGGCTGCATCACGCCTGCATCGCCATAGTTCTGCGGTGCCCCTGCACCAGGAAATGGAGGTAATCCTCCACCTGGTCCTTGATAGTAAGCGGCCTGCACGACGGGGGATGAGGCAAAGGATTGCGAAGCAGTAGGAGGCACGTTGCTTTGCGATGCAGTCGACGCGGGGGCGCGCTCGCTGGTGGACCAACCGCCCGTGTAACGCAGCGATGGTTGCTGCGCGCACACAACACTAGAGGTGGACCAAGGCGTGATTGCCAAGCTGATCGATATGCACACTGGCATGAACGCGAAAACTAACCTACGCATAACTACCCTCGCACGAGAAGTTGTGAGTGCGCACTTTGCCTACAGACGTGGTTGAACGGTAGGACGTTGCTCTTTTCAAGTCCAGGCCAATATGCGCACTTATCTGCGTTTATGTTTTGGCTCGTCGACGTTAGTCACGCGACCAAGGATGTTTTCCATAATGCGCTGTTCAAGTTCGCGGTCTCGGCCGATCTCGTACCAACCGAGCGTTGACTGAGTTGGATTGAATTGAGTGCTAGGACGATTGTCGACGTTGTTATCCATGCCCAGCGAAGACTGAGACGAAATGCCCGCATTGGCGAACTGAGCTTTATCGATGTCTTCTTGCTCTTTGAGGACCACGACATCGAGCAAGTAGCCGGTTGCTTCTGGGACCACTCGTACGGTCGCGGTTCGGCGAACCGTTTGAAAAGTGCTCTGCATCCGCTCGAAACCGCGAGTGGTGTCGCGCCTCCAGGGTTCAAAAACCGTACCGCTCACCTCCGGATGGCTGCGCAGGCGACCTTCGATCCAAGTATCATTCTCGCGCCGCGCAGGTTGC
>JANPLP010000161.1:0-2637 GCA_031426595.1 Planctomycetia bacterium
ATGAAGCTGATGGCCAAGCGCCCCAGCGAACGATACCAAAAACCCGTTGACCTAATCAACGACTTGCTGCTGCTTGCTGAGGCGGAGAACCTTCCCCGCAGCCGTTCTCCAGGCACAGTGCTAATGACCCCCAGCATCGCACAACGCTCGCTGATGGAAACCAATCTGCCGTGGATGGTCGCCGTTACTGTACTACTCGGAACAACACTCTGGATGCAAAGTGTGAAGTCCTTTAGCAGCACGTTTGCGATTCCTCCAGCTCGTTTCGCCTCACTCAGTGAAAGCGCACTCAGTGAAGCCAATTCGTTACCGAACGATCTGGAAACGAAATCATCTATTTCTCCACGCGAGAACTCTCCACCAACTTCTTTGCCAGAAGTACCAACAGAAACCAGAACGCTCCCCTCGTTTCAAGACGCCACCCGACCCACTAACGATTCCACTGCCAATCCTCAGTTACCTAAATCTTCGCTGCCCGAGGAACTTACTAGCTCCAAGCAAGTTCTCCCTGCCCCTAGCCCTTCTAGCGCGTCCCTCGAAACAGGCTCCGCCGGCGTTAATCCGACGAGCACTCCACCTATCAACAATCCATCGCTGAACAATCCGCCGCTCAATAACAACCTCGCCAACGGCTCACTGCCAGCCTCGCCATCATCCTTACCAACATCCGATCCTAACGGGGCTGCACCGCAAGTTGCCAGTAAGCTGAACTCCGGTTATTCAGCAGAAACACCATCAACCAATGTGCCCCGCCCTGGAACGCCACTGAATACTCCTTTCAAAGAAGATCCCTCGAACGAACCCGCCAGCTATAACTCTTCACTTGAAAATGAACTCTCTGGGACCGGAACTCCGCGTACGATTACAACTCTGTTCGTTAGTAACCGTTTGCCAGAGGGTGTTGAACGCCAAGCCTGGACAAGTTCACTAGCCGACGCAATCCGCCGAGCCGAAATTGAAACCGACATTCGCACGATCGAATTGGTGGGTCGCGTTACTCTTGATAGCTCCATTCGCGTCCAACGATCGGATCTCACCATACGCTCCGGCGCCCCGCTCGGCGCGAGCTTTGAATCGTCCAGCCGACGCGCAACGCTCGAGTTCGCCCCCAGCCTCCTCGCACGACTGCAACCCGGCGAAACGCTAATCGAAATTGGGAACCAGACCCTCCAGTGCTTGGACCTCAATATCGATCTCGGGCTGAATGCCGACCTGTTAGCACGCGATGCCTCCTTATTCGGGGTTGGACCGGGCGGCAAACTCGATCTCGACGGATGCCGAATCACAGTTAAAGGTCCAACACTCTCTTTCAGCACGTCGGTTGTTACAGTTTCCGATGGACTGCGAGCCAGGTCATCTCAGTTGCTCCCAAACCGCTTCGAAGGCCGCGAGAAACTCGACTCGCTCGAGCCCTCTGCCATTGCAATTAGGAACAGCGTCATTCGCGGTGAAGCATCGCTCTTCAAAGTCTCCTCAAGCCAACGCATCGAGATCGACATGAAACAACTGCTCGTCGGCTTAGTCGGCTATGCAGTAGATATCCTTGGCACTGACGGCGAAAGCCGCAATCCGCCCGTCATGCGGATGTACTGCCAACATGCAACTTTCGCGACAGCTGAAGGATTCGCAAGAATTCAATACCGCCCAGATGCCCCTCCATCCTTAGCCATCAACCGCAACAGCAAGAACTGCGTCTATTGGTCGCTGCCTGATAAACCACACCTCTTAATCGACGGAGTTCAACGTTCAGAGGACTTAGATGGCTTGCTCCACCTGCAAGGTGGCGAAAACGCTTACGAAGCTAAGATCGAGCTACTTTGCAAATGTCTCAGCCGCGAGGAAGCCGAAGTTCCCATTCAGTTTTCAAACGCAGAAGCCGCCTGGTTTCAAGAATACGGCAACGAGTGGTCGATCAGCTGGCAAAACCCACTGCCTCCACCCGACGCATTTAATGTGCTGGATGCCAACGATTTCGATCTCCGCAACGGGATGTTTATGCCTGGGTTCGAGCCTGCGAACATCGCCCCCACCTTGGTGGATTAATGAGTACACCATCGCCAATGTCTTGATTTTATCCGGGATTCTGCGCACACTTGGTCCGTCGACAGCTAAAGGGCACCTCTGTCCCCACGGTTCAATTGACTTTAAAGTCAATTGGTTCGAAAATTGGTAACTGCTGGTTTCAAATCTGCTTGAATAGAAATTAGAGGAGTGATACTGGATGAAAAAGTTCTTAATGGTGGCGTTGGTTCTGGTTATCTCGGCTTCCGCTGCTAGCCCAGCTTTTGCAATCAAGCAACTCGCTGATCAGTTCAAGAAGCTCTACGTGACAGACAGTTCCACGCCACAGTTCAAAGCGGCGATCGAAGAAGCCAAGTGCAATGTGTGCCACGTGGAAAAAGAAAACAAGAAGAAAGTTCGTAACTACTACGGAAACGCCGTTCACGAAGCACTCGAGAAGGACAAATTCCCCCTCGACCAACTGAAAAAAGATCCAGCAAAACTCGCTGATCGCCTCAACGACATCTTCAAGAAACTAGAAGAAGAGAAAAGCGGCGATGCCGAAAAACGCACCTTCGCGGCTCGTATGAAAGCCAACCTGTCGCCTGGTGGCGATAAAGATGGCAAGTAGTATTT
>JANPLP010000162.1:0-6302 GCA_031426595.1 Planctomycetia bacterium
ACGATATTCGAATGATGCTCAAGTTCCGTGAGTAGGACTTCGTCGCCCGGCTGTAAGTTTTTATGGCCCCACGACTGAGCGACCATGTTGATCGCTTCTGTGGTGCCGCGCACAAAGATACAACACGCTGCATCGGGGGCACCAATGAACTGAGCCACCTTGTGTCGGGCGAGTTCAAATGCTTCGGTGGCTCTTTGGCTTAGCGAGTAGATACCACGGTGGATATTCGCGTTGTCGTGCGTGTAGTAATGCACGATCGAGTCGATTACGGCCTGCGGTTTTTGTGTAGTGGCTCCATTGTCCAAATAGACCAATGGATAGTTGTTCATGCGCGTTTGCAGAATCGGGAAATCGCGCCGCACTCGATACGGGTCAAAGTTTGTCATGGTCCAAAATTCAGTTCAGATTCTTTGCAGTTTTTACGCAAGTAACCGCTGAATAACTTCAGCGCTCGCTTCGTCTAAATTTTTGCGATTCCAGTGACTTAGGCAAGGCAGCATGTTCTTTGTACGGTGGTTTCCAACCCAGAAATCGCTCAGACTTGAAACCGTTGGGACGCGCTCAATGCGTCCAGACTTTAAAACTTTTCAACGTATTGGGACCAAACGTATTTGTGATCGCCACATCGGCAGCGTCCCGACCACGAGCAAGCAGAACTCTGCCGATACGCGGAGTGTTGTTGCGAGCGTCAAAAGTATGCCACTGGCCGCTTAAGTAAACTTCAAACCAAGCCGCAAAATCCATTGGGCTGTGCGGTGGCGGAACTCCAATGTCACTCAAATAACCGGTGCAATAGCGAGCAGGTATGTTCATGCAGCGACAAAGCGTCACGGCCAGATGAGTGTAGTCGCGGCAGACTCCCCGCCTTTCGTTGTAGACTTCCCATGCCGTCATGGTTGCGCGGGCATGTTGATAACCAAAGGTAATATGATTGTGGACAAAGTCGCAGATGGCTTGCACACGCGCCCAGCCTGTGGGCGCTTTCTCGAACAATTGCCATGCCACCGACGACAACACGTCCGTCTCGCAGTAGCGACTGCCAAGTAAGTACATTAAAGTCTCTTCCGGTAAATCCTGTACGGCATGTTGGGTCGCCGCAGGCTGCACAGCATCAGGCTGGCCCGAATCGTTCACAACGGCGCTCGACGTCAGCAATGTTTGCCCCTTAGGTGCGACAATACGGCTGCACCAGTTTCCGAAACTATCACGATAGGCGGTCACCGGCACGACTGGATTGGTTACCAAGTTATCGGGAACAACGATTGTGGAAGCACGCGTGTAGTGCACGTGCAACGTCAAAATCATCGGAGTGGGTTGTGGGCAGTCGTAGATAATTTCATAACCGACTTTAATCTGCATTCGTTAACTTCGTTGGCATCGACCATCAGGTTTCAGAGACGGAACACGCCCCATTGTACCCGTTATACTGCACATTCACCTGAATTTGCTTAAATGCCCTTGCATCCCATGCTGGCTTGTCAGTTAACCTACAATCAGCAACCTGAATGGAGGTAGGTGCCTCGCACTTTCCAAGCTCACACATGCGCTACGACTTCGCTGGCATCGAAGCGAACCTTAGCCGCTCGCGCCGCTTTATCTTCCGGATGGCGGTAGCCAAGTGCGCATCCGACGATGCAGGTGTAGTCGGTATCAGTCAAACTCAGAAGGTTGTCATAAGCAGCCGTATCGATCCCTTCCATCGGACAAGCATCCACTCCGAGCATCGCAGCGGTCACCATCAGCTGCCCCAAAGCGATGTAAACCTGCCTCGCATTCCAGTTTAGGTGCTGATCCGTAGTGCTGTTAACAGTGGAAACCAACACACTGCGGTAACCGGATACGGACTCGACTGGAACCCCGCGAGTCGTCGCGACTGAATGCATGTAGCGATCAACGTACGACTCGTCCATCGATTTTCGCGCCGCTAGGACGATCATGTGTGAGCAATCTTGCGGCTGCTTCTGGTTCCAAGAGATGGCGGGCAACTGTGCTTTGATCGTTGGATTTGTCACCACGACGAACCGCCAAGGTTGCAACCCATAACTGCTCGGCGTCAGAACCAGGCTGGATTCCAGCGTCTGCCACGTGGCTTCGTCCAATTTGCGATCGGCGTCGAATCGCTTCACCGCATAGCGCCAACGCAACTGTTCGATCAATTGATGAGGCTCTACGTGGGACATGCTCAACTCCAGTCGCTTGGTTCAGTTAAGTGGTTCGTTTAATGAGTAGGATCTTGCTGCGCTCAGTTTGCAGCGCTTGGCTTACAAGTTTATACCGGCAGACAACTGCAATTGAAGCCCGCCACCCCAATCTGCATTGCATAGCGAACTAGTTTTCGTCAAGCAAGCGGTTTCAGCCGCCTCGCGGCAATGCGTATTGGTGCACTGCTAATCATGCGCAGGCAAACAGCGGCGGTCAGTTGCTCAGTCGGGAAATGGTGACCATAACGCGGAGATCGTCGATTAAGAGCACACAGGGGTGGCTAGGATTAGAGACTGACGATAAGTTGGCTTGTTCAGCTCTTGCAGCTTAATCTCGAGCGATTCATCGCTGAAAATGCGCAGCCGAGTTCAAGGATGCTCCGCCACAAAGATGCGCCCAGATCCATGAGCGTCGTAGTCAAGTTTTTGCTCAATCTAATACTTAGCTTCGAATTGAAAATCGGCTCCGTTCCGCCAGTAAACGAGTGGACACGAGAGGCTTGAGTTTCGGCTCGCATGGTGGTAGCCCGCGCGAAAGTGCATTTCGCGTAGCTTGCAGAGGACAGCGCACGGAATCTTATCTGGTTCTGCAGGCGCTGGAGGTCAAGACGCGCTACATATTTTCGCAATCTGACGATGTAGTAACACCCAGACTTCGAGGCTGAGTTGCCGTCCCAAATTTTTCTCTGTGCCTTGTCGTTTTTGCTATTTGCCATTCGACTAACCCAAAACGCACGGCTGAACATTCGATTATAGAAAAGCAGGGACCATGAAATTCGTTTGCCTTGGATACGCTGACTATGCACTGTTTACGGCGATGACTGAGTCTGAGATGGCGGCGGCGATGGCAGAATGCTTTGCCTACGATGACGTCCTACGACTGGGGGGACATTTCGCGGGCGGCGAAGCACTCCAAGCTGCTAACCATGCAGTGACGTTGCGGCACGCGAACGGCAAAACGATCTCTACCGATGGTCCCTTTGCAGAAACCAAAGAACAGATTGGCGGCATCCTGCTTTTGGAGGCTAACGACATGCCGCATGCAATCGAACTGATGTCCAAGCATCCAGGGGTGAAATTCGGCCCATTTGAGGTTCGGCCCGCTGATGAAACGATAAACGCTTTGATTGAAGCTCGCAGAAAGACTCCATCGCCGAGCACCAATTTGCATATCGAATCGTTGTTGCAAGTCTTTGATGATCACTCGAAGTACGTCGAACAAGCGGTGACAGACATTCCCGAGGATCGCTTCGTTGATCAG
Source organism: Planctomycetia bacterium (assembly GCA_031426595.1). Lineage (GTDB taxonomy): Bacteria > Planctomycetota > Planctomycetia > Pirellulales > Pirellulaceae > Aureliella. Next base: position 3,463 of record JANPLP010000162.1, read on the forward strand.
CCGAACGGATTGGTCAATCATCCAGCTTGGTCGCTCAGTCACTTAAATGTGACGCTGCAATTCCTGCTCGGATTGCTTGATGAGCCGCATGAATGTCCCACTGATGCCGAGTTGCGCCGATTTGGTCCAGGCTCAATTCCCACTACCGTTCAAAGTGATTACAAAAGCAAAGCTGAGTTGGTCGCGGAATTGAAACGCTTGCACGCGAGAACGGAAGCCGTTGTTCGAGCTAAGCATGACAGTCATTTCCCGCGCGAGTCACCGTTGGAAATCCGCAAGTTTGCACCCACCATCGGTCGAATTGCGGTTTATTTGCTCGCATCCCACGACGCTTATCATCTTGCACAGATCAATCAGTGGCGACGAGCCGCAGGTATGGTCCCAAGCTAACCTTGCCGACTGTAAAGAAATTCAGACTATCCCGCAATTTAGTTCCCCTACGCGAGCATCGATTCTATGAGCAACGAAAAGAATACAGTGCGACTTCACCGAGTGTTGAGGGCGCCCGCAGAACGAGTTTACCGAGCATTTCTCGAGGCGGAGGCATTATGTCGCTGGCTGCCGCCTTATGGATTTTTAGGAAAGGTTCACGCGATCGATGCCCGTGTCGATGGCGGTTACCGTATGTCGTTTACCAATTTTCAAAATGGACAGTGCCATTCGTTCGAGGTCAAGTTCATCGAGTTGGTACCTTACGAGAAAATCAGACACCTCGACAAGTTCGACGATCCGAACTTACCTGGTGAGATGGAGGTTACGATTACTCTCAGTCCAATTTTATTTGGGACGGATCTGACAATCGTGCAAGCCGGGCTTCCCGATGTGATCCCCGTTGAGATGTGCTACCACGGTTGGCAGGAGTCGCTGCTACAACTCGCTCAGCTCGTTGAGCATGAGATGCCCGCATAAACACTCCGGCTTAAAGGCCACCAATTCTTTCAGAAGGAACCCCAGATGAAGCTCCAGCAACGAATCACACCCTTCCTTTCTTACCAAAACCGAGCTGCCGAAGCGGCTGAGTTCTATGTCTCTGTTTTGCCTAATTCGCAGATTATCCGCAGAGTTAAGCATCCAGCCAACGATTCGATATTGACCGTTGAATTTGAACTTTGCGGCATGAAGTTTATCGCGCTCAATGCGGGGCAAGATTGGAAGTTTACCGAATCCATGTCGCTGGTAATCGAGTGCGACACCCAGGAACAACTCGATTCAATATGGTCAAAGCTCACGGCAGATGGTGGCTCCGAACTCGCATGCGGCTGGCTCAAAGACAAGTTCGGTATGTGCTGGCAAGTATGGCCCACTCAGCTGCAGAACTGGATGTCGAGCGATGACGCTACGGCGCTACAACGCATGTTCGAATCCGTGTGGCAAATGAAAAAGCTCGACATAGCGACGTTGCAAAAAGCCTTTGATGGCCAGCCATGAAGCTCACAGTGTTTCTCACATCGAGTCGTCATTAGACTTGTCAGCTTGCCCCATCGACAATTGCGCTTGCGGCAAAGCTAACCGCACTTCTACATGAATTGGCTGCACACATAAATCTGAAACGGCAGCGAAACGGTTCACGACACTAAAGCTCGCGGACGTTCTCTCTCGGCTGGTGAGCAAATGGGCGGCGAGTCCATTCACGTTCCATCCAAGTCGCGTTGGAAGGCGTTATACTGAGCGTTGAAGAGCTACTACATAGTCAAACAGCGTGTGCATCACGTCGCTGAGTGTCCTTGGGAAGCAAGAAGAAAGCGCTATTTGAGTATGACCAACACACCCAGCTTCAATTCACCTTGTGCGCTTGAGGAAGCCTACGACTTGGTGGTCATCGGTGGGGGCCCAGCCGGAGTCAATGGCGCGATCGCTGCCGGAATTCTTGGAAAACGCGTGCTCTTGATTGAAAAGGAGCCGGTCGTTGGTGGTGCAGGAATCAACACCGGCACGATACCAAGCAAGACACTTCGCGAAACAGCGCTGTTGCTTTCCGGTGGACGTTCACGCCGACTCTTCGGTGTGGATCTGTCGCTGCGGCGCGAGGCCACCATTGCCGACTTTATGTGTCATGAAAAGTTCGTCAAAACGCAAGAGCGCAAAAGATCCGAGTGCGAGCTGGCCGTCCGTGGTGTGACGACAGTTCGCGGCCATGCAAGCTTTGTTAACTCGCACACGATTCGCTTCGTAAATCCAAGCGGCGCTGAGAAGTCGGTTTCTGGAGATCGAATCCTTATCGCCACCGGCTCCTCGCCGCTGCGACCTCCTGAGTTTCATTTTGAAGACGATCGCATTCATGACTCGAACGAGATTTTGGAACTCAAGTCTTTGCCGAAGAAGTTAGTCGTTATCGGCGCGGGCGTCATCGGCTGCGAGTATGCAGGTACCTTTGCGGCGCTAGGTACAGAAGTTCATCTGGTCGATGGACGAGATACGCTGCTTCCGTTTCTTGATCGCGAGATCTCGCTTGGCTTGGCCGATGCCATGGCAGAGAACGGCATTTGTTTTCATTGGAATGCGAAGGTGCTCGAATGCGATACTGCGAGCAGCGGAGTCTTGGGTATTCGCCTCTCCACTGGAGCCACACTGATGTGCGATGGCGTACTTGTGTGTGCGGGTCGAAGCAGCAATACGCAGGCGCTGAACGTTTCCGCCGCTGGTCTAACGCTGGGTGCGCGTGGCTTAATCCAAGTGAATGAGAATTATCAGTCGACGGAAGTGGAACATATCTACGCTGCTGGAGATGTCATCGGCGCTCCCGCGCTCGCAGCGACCGGAATCGAACAAGCTCGCGTGGCCGTTTGTCATGCTTTCAATGCACCGTGGGCTGGTGGAGTCGCCCGGTTACTGCCCACTGG
>JANPLP010000163.1:0-9221 GCA_031426595.1 Planctomycetia bacterium
GGGTTGTAGCGAATCTTATCGACATGGGGTGCCACTTGTTCGGCCAGTCGATAGTTCTCCTGCAGATCTACGGACAAATTCGCTTGAGTTTGCCGGCGGATTTCGGCAAGTGCGGCCGCATCCTTATCGCTATCGACTGCGATCCGCACCACGTCCGCGCCAGCTTGATGCAATGCATGGACCTGGGCGACCGTTGCGTCAATATCCTGAGTATGCGTAGCGGTCATACTTTGGACTGCGATTGGGTGACCGGCTCCAACGTGAATGGAACCGATGCGAACGGAGCGAGTTGGGTTGCGTTGGATAGTCATAATCGAATTCGAAGATGGAGCAAAATCGCGAGGATCGTAGAGATTTCGGTGCTCTTAAAGCATATCTTTTGCACTTTTGGCAGCTCAAAAGCGGATCGGTATTTCCAGAACTCCCGTCGCATTTTCGGCTGAGCAACCGCAAAAGACAACACTTTCGGCGACTAAGTATATACGCTGCGCCTAGGGTGCGGTCGATGCCGGGTGGGAGGCGCGAACAAGCAACAATCAGCCCGACCCGCCTGACGGTCAATTGCCATGAACTAATATCATCTGCAAACCGAAATCTGAGTACACTAGAATAGGTCGAGTCGCTCTTCAAGAGTGAAAACACAAAGTTTAAAGCAGCCGTGCGGCGGCCCATCGCCAACGAAGGCAGTTTCTGCAAGTTGTATGCTCATAAGGGGATAGTGGTGCTTCGCCAGTCTCAACATTCGTTTTTCCAGCCGCGGCGAGCCTTATTCTGTGCGGTTATTAGCGGCGTGGCTCTCGCAGCAACTGCGCTGTCGCCAGCAACGCTCGTAAATGCCGCTAATCCGGAAACGGAGATTTCGCAGGTCAAGTTGATCGATGCAGCGATTGAGCAGCAATGGAAGGATGGCGGTCTGACTCCGTCGCCGGTTGAAGACGACGGCAAGTGGGCTCGGCGCGCGTTTTTGGACCTTATTGGTCGTATTCCGACTTTGGACGAGTTGACAACGTTCATGCGCGACAGAGACGCCGATCGACGCGAAAAACTGGTTAACTTGCTGCTCAACGATTCCCGCTACACTGAGGAATTTGCAAATCACTGGGCAACGATTTGGAGCAACGTTCTGATTGGACGCAGCGGGGGTAACAATCGCAACTCGTTTATCAGTCGCGACGGGATGGCGAAGTACTTGCGAGATTGCTTTGCGAGAAACAAGCCTTACGATCAGATGGTTTTCGAGTTAGTTACGGCGACTGGTACTACGAAACCCGGAACGGAGGGTTTCAACGGAGCCGCCAATTTCCTAGTTGACAAAGTGAATGAGGAGGACGGAGTCCAAGCAACGTCCGCTACTTCCCGAATCTTTCTCGGCTTGCAAGTGCAATGCACACAGTGCCATAACCATCCTTTTAATGAGTGGAAGCAACAAAAATTCTGGGAGTTCAATGCGTTTTTTCGGCAATCGCGAGCCTTGCGGCGCTATGTACCGGGAACCCGCGATGTCGATTTTGCAGAGCTGGTAGATCAAGACTTTGAAGGCGCGAGTAACAAGCCTGAAGAAGCGGAGATTTTTTATCAAGAGCGCAATGGCTTGACCAAGGTTGCTTATCCCGTGTTCGTGGATGGTTCATCGATCAAGCGAAGCGGATTTGTGTCGGATGTTAATCGTCGCGGTGAGCTCGGCAAGATGGTGGTCAACAGCGAGTACCTCGACAAGATGATCGTGAATCGCATGTGGGCTCATTTTCTTGGTTACGCGTTTAGCAAACCCATGGACGATCTTGGACCTCACACCAGTTTATCGCATCCCCAATTGCTCGAGGATCTCAGTAAGGAGTTCCGCAAATCGAGTTACGATCTGCGAGAGCTGATGAAGTGGATTGCGCTCTCGAAACCGTATCAGTTGTCCAGCCGCATTATGCCCAATAATGAATCCGACGACCCTGCCTCCGGCAACCCGCCGCAATTTAGCCATTTTTATTTGCGACAGATGAGTGCAGAACAGTTGTATCAATCGCTCATCAATGTGGGTGGACAAGCTCGCGGATCACTTGAGCAGCAGCAAGTAGAACGCGATCGCTGGTTACAGCAGTTCGTAGTCGCTTTCGGAACTGACGAAGGTGATGAAGCGACCACGTTCAATGGTTCGATTCCTCAAGCTTTGATGATGTTCAACGGTGATTTGGTCAAGCGAGCGATCGCTACAGACTCGGGTTCCTGGTTGGGTAACTTGGCTAAGGCAAACTCGAAGCCACAGGATAAGGTGGCTGTGATTTTCGCGGCTGGAATGGCCCGCAAACCTAAGCCTGAAGAGCTGAAAATAGCTGCTCAGTTAATTACCGTCCGCAAGGGCAAAACAGAAGAAGCCCTGCAAGATTTGTGGTGGGCAGTGCTAAACAGCAACGAATTCATCATGGTCCAGTAGTGGACGAGCACTGAAGCCAACTTTTTAGAATACAACTTTTCGAACGACAACTCTGTTAGGCCGGGAGCTCAAGAAACATGCTGTGGACACGCAACTCAACACCAACAGGGATGACACGTCGGCACTTTATGCAACACGCTGCCGGCGCCAGTGCAATGCTAGGCACTTCGCTCGCCATGGGGCACTCGATGCGACTGCACGCCGCCGAGTTGCAGAAGAATCACAAGTCGGCGATTCTCCTGTGGATGGGGGGCGGTCCAGCCACCATCGACTTATGGGACCTCAAGCCGGGCGCTTCGACTGGCGGCCCGTTCAAGCCCATCAGCACCTCTGGTGACGTTCAAATCTGCGAGCATCTGCCAATGATGGCCAAGCAGATGCACAACATGTCGATCGTGCGATCGATGAGCACGCGAGAAGCGGACCATGATCGCGGTCGTTATTACATGCATACTGGTTTCGTTCCGAATCCAAACATCGAGCATCCAAGTTACGGATCTGTTCTGTCGCACGAGATCATGGCAGATCGTACCGATCTTGAAATCCCGCCCTTCATCTCAATAGGCGGCGCTAGTGAAGGTCCTGGGTTTCTTGGCATGTCCTGGGCTCCCTTTTCAGTTACCAGCGATGGTCGTATTCGCAATCTCGACATGGACCTGAAAGACAATCGTTTAATCCAGCGGATGGCAACTCTGGATATGATTGAAAAGGGCTTCATCGCACAGAATCGTGGTGGTGTAAGTGAAGATCATCGCAAGGTTCTGAAGAAAACTTTTGATTTGATGACTAGCCAACAGATGGAAGCGTTCCGCGTTGAGAAAGAACCTGAAGAAGTTCGCGAGCGCTACGGCAACGACCCCTTCGGTCGCGGATGCTTGATGGCACGGCGACTTGTAGAGATCGGAGTGCCTTTCATTGAAGTCGATTTAGGCGGTTGGGATAATCACCAGGGCATTCACAACATCCTTCAAAACCAGCGTCTACCCGTGCTGGACAAAGCGATGAGCGCTCTGGTTGAAGATCTAGAGCAGCGAGAGTTGCTCAAGGATACGGCGATTATTTGGATGGGTGAGTTTGGCCGCACTCCGCAAATCAATGGCAACGCGGGTCGCGATCACTTCGCGCGAGCTTGGAGTGTGGTCGTAGGTGGCGGCGGCATGAAAGGCGGTATTGCAGTCGGGTCAACCAATGACGACGGGACCGCGGTCGATTCCGAACCCTACTCGGCAGAGGACTTGATGGCAACGGTTTGCAAGTCGCTTGGAATTTCACTTGAGACAACGTACCAGAGTAAGAACGGGCGCCCGATGAAGATAGCCAACGGTGGCAAAGTCATTCGCGAGCTGTTCTCATAATCACGTGGAAAAGATTGACAGTTTGCTTGGCAGAATGCGAGAATCCATCCGAGTCCTTGGCTGGCCGCTCTGCTCGTTGAGGAACGATTGTTCAGCACACTGGCTGCGGCCGGTTGCTTTGGGTTCACAGGAAGGACGGAGTGTCAGCCGCGAGCAAAGAAACCTCCACTGAAGATGCAAATGCCGAGATCGACTTAACGGCACTCGTAACGCTCCATCAACATGGCGTGTGGCGGTACCTTCGTGCTTTGGGGTGTGATGCATCTCTTGCCGACGACCTGACGCAAGACACATTCTTAGAGGTGATGCGGCGTCCTTTTGTTCAATACAACGATCGCGCTTCCGCCGCCTACCTACGGCGAGTTGCACATAATTTTTTCATTTCTCGTCGCCGACGCGACGGAAGAATGACCGTCACGGAACATGCCGACTCCTTAGAAGCCAGCTGGATGCGTTGGGCTGGTTTTGACTCAGGCAATCGAACACTTGAAGCACTCACAAATTGCTTCGAACACTTAACGGATCGCGCGAAATTAGCGTTGCGACTCCGATTTGCTGAGGACTCCAGTCGCCAGTCAATCGCTGAAACCTTGGGTATTAGCGAACATGGCGCGAAGAACTTGATGCAGCGAGCGAAAACTCAACTTCGCGAATGCGTTGAAAAGAAACTGCAATGACTGAACAACCAAACGATACTTCAATGAACTCTGAGTGGACTGATCAAGTCTTCGATTCGCTATTGCAGGAGGCAATTACAGGTCGGCATCCGCCTGATCTGCGAGCTCGTATCGAGCGTGCATGGCGCCAAGAGCAAGCAGTCCAAATCCCGCTGCCGACGAGTTTGGCAGTGGCTGGTGATTTAGTTGCACCGCCCGTGGTCGGACCACTCGCGCAACCTGCTCGCCCGAATAACTCGCTAGGCTCATCGGAAGGAACATCCGCCGCTGACAAAGCGAGTAAACAGCCGCAAGTCACTCGTCGTTCGCACGCTTGGCAAGTGCTGTTAGTGATTGCTGCGAGCGGTGTGTTGATTGCGTGCGCGATCCAGTGGCGGTCTGTCATCCTGCCTAGTGGAAACTCGGTTGCTGAGGCTACTCAAAACGACGTTACAACCCCAGAGCAGTCGAATAACGTCGCGCTGCAAAATTCAAAAGCCAATCCAGACACCACTGCCGCTAACAGCCATTCGAATGGTGAAAGCTCAACTTCAGGTGACAGCGAAAAACTTACCCTTGAGAACGTTCCATTTGCAAACGCCAACTCAAACAACGCACGACCAACTCCGAGAGGCGATGTGAAACTGGCTGCGCCGAAGCTGAGCGATCAAGAGATTGTCGAATTGATCGATACACAGTTCGCAACGCTTTGGCAACAACTAAACGTAGCAACAGCAGAACGCATGGACGATTTGCGACTAGTGCAGTTGCTTTCAAAGACGCTCGCGGGTCAAGAGTTGCCCAACACTACGATAGCTGAATTAGCCGAGCTGAAATCGACTGAACGACGCGAGAGGGTCATTGCACAAGCGATAGACTCACAAGCTTTTGCTCGGCGCTGGGCGAGTGAGATTGCGGCACAGTGGATGCAAGGAAGCAACGTGCCGCCGGATAGCCCGCCAGTCAAACGCTTAGCAGAATTCCTCGCAAGTGGATTAGCTGGGGACGTTCCCTGGAACAAAGTAGTAAGCCAAGTGATCGCTGGGAAAACGGCAGCAGGGGATGTGCTTGTTAGCGCCGTAGCTGGCGGGGGAAACCATCGCTTAGCGGCTCGTATAAGCGGTACTTTCATGGATTCCTCGCTGGCTTGCGTACGTTGTCATGAATCTAAGTATCCGCAGAACGAAGTAAATTCACAGGACCAATACTGGTCGCTGGTTGCTTTGCTAATGGGCCTCGACGTGCGTTCGACGGACGTTCCAATTGAGCGTCGCGCGATCGATAACCAACTAGAATTATTCACCGCTGACAAACAGCCGAGCCTGTTCTTTGATCGGCCAGACGGAACACTTGTAGCCGCTAGGTTTGTGTTACCAAACGGACAGCCCTGGCAAAGCCTTGAAGGGGCAAGTTCACCACGAGAAGCTTTGGCAAGCTGGATTGGCGATTCAACGGAAGCCGACCAAGCTATGGTGAATCATGTGTGGCAAGTTGCATTGAGTCGTCCCTTGGTCGCTACGAATGCAATGTTGGATGGGGAGGGTGCTGCTGAACGCAAGGATTTGCAGAGACTGCTCGCAAAACAGTTTCAAGCTCATGGCCGCAACTTACGGCAGTTAATTGGTTGGGTCATTCGCTCCGATGTTTTCGCGCGCGACACAATCAAGATCGACCAAAACCGTTGGCTGCAAGCTCCCGAAAGCGATATCGATAAGTGGCACTTGGCCGAAGTTACCTTTGCGGCTCGAACTTCGCTTGGTCAACAAGCTGTGAAAGGTGGACTTGAAACTTCCCTTGCAGCGGCCGCCAAATGGAACCAAGCCATGAGTTCCAGCCCTCGCTTTGGACAATCCGATGAACCAAGCGTGTTGGCTCAGCCCAGCGTTGACCCAAAACTGAAATTGAAAACTCCGGCAAAGTCAGATGTTTTGATGCCAGCGGTCGGTTATGCGGTACACCGCGGTCGCTTAACCAGCGATCAGCGAGCCTATATTAGTCGTCTCGTCGCTTCGGAAAAGCTGACTTGGGAGCAGAAGGTCGAACACATCGTTTCTCTTTCTCCTACTCAATCTGCAAGCAACCAGGTAAAGCGAATGTCAAATGAGTTACTCAAGACGCTCGACAATCCCAGTGAAGTGCTGGCGGAGTTGCTGTGGGCCGTGCAAAACGCGGACGCCAGTTAACAACTTCGATCGCGATGCGGACTGCTAGCCATTATGCCTTATGCGCACACTCCACGTCGGACATCGTCTGAGTGTAGGCTGCACCTAGCCGAACTTCCAACTTCGCGGACCGTGGCTTTACAACCCGTTGCTTATCGGTGCTGACTCCTCGGTCAGTATTGTGTCGCGAGGGTCATTAGCTACGTCTGTCATTAGCTACTTGTCATTAGCTACTCCAAACCGTGGATGCGAAGCTCTGCTAAACTGAGACTTTCGAAAATCCAATTTCGTATCTCTCGCAAGGCTTCACTTCATGCGAATCAATGCAACAATCCGTTTCAATCTTTTCTCCCTCATTGCTTTCCATATCACTGCGTTAGTCGGGACTGCGTTGGTCGGGCAGGAAGCGACTCTGCTGTTTAACGGCAAAGACCTGAACGGTTGGATACTGGTCAACACGCCACCGCAAACTTGGACGATTCAAGAGGGGATGTTGGTATGCACAGGTAAACCGATTGGCGAGTTGCGAACGGAAAAAATGTACCAGAATTTTGAAATGGAACTGGAATGGCGACACATGGTCCCCGGCGGGAATGCGGGGGTTTTCGTCTGGGCAGATGACATCACCGCTCGCGGCGTCCCCTTCCATCGCGGCGTCGAAGTTCAAGTGCTCGAGAATTCTTATGGCAACACGCAGAGCCATACGACCCACGGCGACATCTTTCCAATTCACGGTGCCAAGCTGACACCCCTCAACGGGCGCGGTGGCGGAAGCCGAGCGTTCCCAACTGAAGAACGTTCCAAACCAAGTCCGGAATGGAATCACTACCGAATCGTCTGTAACGATGGAACGATTTCATTGGCGGTGAACGGAAAAGTGGTAACGCAAGGGAAAGAAGCTAGTCCGCGTAAAGGTTATATCTGCCTCGAATCCGAAGGTGGCGTCGTCCATTACCGCAACATTACTTTGAAAGAATTGCCAGCCACCGATGTCGACGACAAAGATATAGCGATCTCCAACCGCGGATACCGCTCGATCTACACCGGACTTGATCTGTCTGGCTGGAAAACGAGCGATGAAGGCAAAACAGCTTGGAAAGCCAAAGACTGGGTGCTGGCATATGACGGCAGTGCTGCCGGCCAACAAGCAACCCTGAGCTCTGCCGAAACGATGGAGCTAAATCGATTCTTGATGGACTTTCGCTTCAATGATAAGTCTAAGCAGTTCCAGTTGACGTTACCAGGCAATTCAGAGCCTCTCACCTTTTCAGCGCGAGACGACTCGGCCTTCTCGAGTTCGCTGGAAAAAGTGGGAGCATGGAATCGTCTCGAAGTGGTCGTGGCCGACGGTCAAACCAAGTTGACATTGAATGGTCAGCCACAATCCGTTTCATGCTCTTTGGGCAAAGGAACAATCAGTATTCAGCCTAACGGTCCTATTGAGCTGGCCAACATTTACGTTCGCTAACTCTCGCCTCATGCGTAGCGAATGGTTTTATTCCAACTTCCCCGCTGACCAAAGAATCCCTTGGACTAACGCCTTGCGGAAGACAGGGTCAGCGAACGTCTCGTTACTGTGCCCGTAAGTTGTACCGAATACACGTCCCTTGCCGTATTGATTAGTCCAGAACACGGGATGGGAGCCGCCATCTTTTTCGCTCACGGAAGTAGCCAGCACTTTGGCTTTGGGCCACACGGTTTCGATAATGTACAGCTCATCTTTCGGAGTGACCCAGTCTTTAGGAAAGCCCTTCATGATCGGGTGATCGGTAGCGACGATTTTTACGGGATAGTTGGACTGATGATCGTGACGCCGACTAGTCACACCTAAGAACTCTCGCCAGTCATCAATCTTCCCAGCTCGATATGTGTGCATCGCGCAGTGAATGACAACTGCGTTGGCACCATCCTTGTGTGCCTTGGTGATTTTGCGAATGTATTCATCGCTGGTCGTGTCGGCGAAGCATTCATTATGAATCACGACATCGTAACCCTTGGCCCAGTCGGGATCATTATATAAAGCGATCTCCGCTTTCGTCCCCTTGCCACCCTCGTTGATGACTTTCCATTCCACATCAACCTTCTGCTCATTGAACGCCGCTTGGATTTGCTGTGTCTGGTAGTCGTAATCGTGGCAGCAGCCACCGGTAACCAGAAGGACTTTAACAGGCTCCACCGCTTGCGCGTACGCGCTGGTGAACAACATCAAAGCGACAGCTAACAAGTGCGACTTTAGGTTGGGCGAACACATGTGGGGGACTCCGAGAAGGAAGAGGATAGGGTGTTCTTTATGGTAAATCCGTAGCCGGATTTTCAACTGGTTCTGGAGCGGCTTCAATCGCTGGTTTTTCGCGTCGCGTTCCAGCATAAAGTTCAAACTCGAGCAACCGGCAGTCTAGCTGAGCAGTTACAAATTCAATGCGACGTTTTGGTTTCAGTCCAATTTTTTTGCCGAGTTCGCGGTTGCCAGTAAACACATAGCCCCAATAGCCGCCGCATTTCTTCTTCATAAAGTCACCGATCTCCGAATAGGTTTCAATCAGTTCGGCTTCCTCCCCGAGTCGTTCGCCATACTCAGGATTGAACATCAGCACACCTCCGCTATCAGGAATCGGGCTTTCTC
>JANPLP010000164.1:0-7818 GCA_031426595.1 Planctomycetia bacterium
TTAGCCACGCCCTTCGCAGTGCCTCAGGGCGTGCCACCCAAAAATTTAATCTGGACAAAGCACGAGCACTGATTTTCATACCAGGAGGACATTCGGACAATAGCCCAATTGCTAAATGGAAAATGGACAAAATCATTTACCGCAGTGAGCGCTCCGCGTAACATGGAGGTTGACTGGATAGCAACCAACGAATCACGCGGGAGTTTTGCGATGCGGGCGTTCAAATTAACGTTCAAAGTAAGTAGGGCAGTTCTTGCTCTTTGTACCTCAGTTGCCGTTTGGGGAGTAAACGCCGCCCCAGCTCAAGCCCAATTTGGTGGCTTGCAGATTCAGATCGGTGGTGGCGGAGGCTATTATGGGAGCGGGTATAGCGGAATCGGGATCCCATTTGGCGTCGGTCCTTCAATACCTCTATCGTCGCGAGCCTATATGGGACCAGCGTACGGTTTGGGGTACCGCAGTTATTACGGCTACTCTGCGATACCGGTACCGGGTGCTGTGAGTGTTGGCGTGTTTGGCGTAGCGCCTTATGATTACGCCGCCCCGTCGTATCGTGGATATTCAAGCAGCAGCGGTTACTACAACACGCCCAATTACAACAGTTCTGGTCCTTACTCGGGCAGTGGGGTGTCGAATTACCAGCAGCAGTTTGATCTTTACCAGCAGCAGTTGCAAGCGGAGCAGTCGGAATTGCACTCGTCGCAAGGGAGTTCTAGCTATCGTCCCAACTATCGCTCAACCGCGCCTGCCATCCAGGCTGGGAATGACCTGCGGCCCGGTATGGTTTTGCCCGATGGATCGACGGTGCTTTCTGTAGGGCCGCTTTCAGCCAGTGATTCAGCGGGTAATTCGTCAGGCACCGCTGCTAAGCCGCAAGCAAACGTAATTCCAACGACGCCTCCGCCAACGCCTCGGCGGTCCAATCGGGCTGCCTTTTAATTTCGTTGCTGTGACGCAACATAAGTCTTGCAATCAAGCGATCTGAGTGCGACATCCAACCAGCGCGGATGTGGTGTAGAATGCGTGGCTTGCCAACTAGGGAGCCACTTTTGCAATCGCACAATCCGTATTTAACCCCAGCTCTACCGACGGACTCGAGCGATTCGGCATCACTTCGCGCGCCCTCGCGCAACGCAGACAGCTCGAAACCCACTCGAGTTCGTTATGCGATGGTGCTGTTGGCGATGTTGGTCGCCGTGCTCCTCTATCTGGATCGAATTTGTTTGAGCACGGCAAGCTCGGCGGTGCGAGCCGACTTAGGATTAAGCAAAGGTGACTTGGACCTGACCCTATCGGCGTTCTTTTGGGCGTACGCTCTTTTTCAGTTGCCCGCGGGCTGGTTGGGTGATCGATTTGGAGCCCGTTATGTGCTGGCATTTTATGTAGCCATGTGGTCGCTCAGCACTGGATTGTTAGGATTCGCGACCAGCCTTAGCGGATTGATTGTGCTGCGATTGTTCTGCGGCATGTTTGAAGCGGGCGCTTATCCGCTGGCCGCTGGTATTGTGCGGCGATGGATTCCTCCGCAGCGACGGGGCATCGCGAACAGCGTTGTCGCTGTCGGCGGGCGACTGGGCGGTGCTCTGGCTCCTATCGTCACCGTGCAACTCATGATGGTTTGGACTTACCAGGAACAGTGGGCCAATCAAGCGGCCAATGCTGAGCCTGCGCCGACCAGTTGGCGACCCGTGGTAATCCTATACGGCATTGCAGGCATCGTAATTGCAGTCATCTTCGCGAGGCTGTTTCGGGATCATCCGGCGGAACACCCGCGGGTTAACAATGCTGAACTAGCGATCATTGGCACCACTCGCGAGCAACGAATCAACGAAAAACTTGCGGCTCAGGGAAATGCAAACTTCCCACCGATCCGTTTGATGTGTACCAGCGTCAGTCTCTGGTTAAATTCCTTTTTGCAATTCGCAAGTAACTTTGGTTGGGCATTTTTGGTAACGTCTATGCCGCAATACCTGAAAGAGGTTCATCAGACCTCCTCACAAAACCAGGGTTGGCTGCAGAGCCTGCCGCTTGCAAGCGGCATTATCGGCATGCTGTTGGGCGGATATCTGCTGGACCGAATGTCACGGCGATTTGGCTTGCGTATTGGTCGCGCGATGATGCTAAGCGTTCCGCGAGTGTTAGTTGGACTCGCCTTTTTTGCGTGCACTGTGGTTAGCAATTCGGTGCAAGCGACGATCTTCCTTGCAGTCGTGGGACTCGCTACGGACTTGAGCATCTCAGCGATGTGGGCATATGGACAAGATGTCGGTGGCAAGCATGTTGGCGCAGTTGTCGGCTGGGCTAATATGTGGGGCAACTTAGGAGCCGCTTGCTCGCCACTCGTCTTTGGGTACTTAGCAAGACTTTATATCGATGACGTGACAGCGGGCTGGCAAGCCGCTTTTGTGGTGTGCGGAGCAGTTCAATTGGTCGCGGCCGTCGCAGCCCTGGGTATCAACGCCTCAAAACCACTCGAAGCAGCACGCCATCCATAACAAGCCCATACCTCTGTGTTAGTGCAGCGACCGTGTTGCTCGCTAGCTCAGTTCGCTAGCTCAGTTCTTTAACTCAGTTCGTTAACTGTTCTTCGTGACTCACAAACTTTCACAGACCTTCACGACGTTCACTGTTTACAAAGCCAGTTGAAAGCCAATGCACGACGATCAACAGAACGCTCCCCCCGAGCCAACCGACGAAGAGTGGGCCAATGCAATTACACATGGGATTGGAATTCTTCTAGCAATAGCCGGTTTGATCTGGATGATTAGATTGCTCCAAGGCCACTCGTTGGGACTAATCCTAAGCTGCCTTGCCTACTGCAGTTCCGTGGTGCTGGTGTTTGTTTTTTCAACTTTGTCGCACGTGTTCAGCGACCCGAGTCTGCGCACGCGCATGCGCGCGTGGGACCAAGGAACCATCTACTTGATGATTTCCGGAACCTACACACCCTTTGTTTGGCAATATGGCGGAGCCCTCCGTACGCCGTTGATGATCTTCTTATGGGGACTCGCGTTTTATGGGCTATGGCAAAAAGTGGTCGTCAAGCGCCAAGTCAATTCCATGGTCGTGACAACCTATCTGTTGCTCGGTTGGGTCCCGACTATTCCTCTATTTCCACACGTCCCATGGGGATGCTTGGGCGGTATGCTGGGCGGCGGTGTGATCTATTCGGCCGGCGTCTACTTCTTGATGAATGACCATAGAGGCCGCTTTTTTCACTCGATATGGCATCTCGCCGTCATCTCCGCCGCCGTCTGCCACTACCTCGTGATTTTAAAATACGTGGTGTTGGTGTGAGCAAGTGTGTAAGCAAGTGTTGTGCAGGCGTCAGAGCCTCGCGGGCCTGTTGCGCATGGTGTCTAAAATAGCGCGGCGTGTCCAGCAGTGCCACACTGCACGCTCGCACCCTAGCGGGCCAGTTAACGGAGACGGTTGCTGGCAAACAACAGCGTTCACCAGCAACAATGCTAGATTGAGAGACTCAAGAAACGCTTCTCAGCGATCGAAGATCTTCTTAAGAGCATAAATGGTTGTGGCGCGACCTGCCCGAGCGATCGAAGTTGTCAACGGTATACTCTTGGGGCACACCGCGACGCAGTTCTGCGCGTTACCGCAAGCCTGAATACCACCCTCACTCATTAACGCTTCTAAGCGTTCGTCTGCCAAGTTGGCACCGACCGGATGCGAGTTAAAAAGCATCGCTTGACTGATCGGAGCAGCTCCGATGAATTCCCGATCGTAAGCTTCGACTTTGCGAGCCTCGAACTGCTCATCCGTCTCGCCAGGGCGTCGATGCACTTCGACTTTGTTGTACTGCGGACAGGCTTCCATGCAGCAGCCGCAGCTCATGCATTCGCTCAATGGATAGTTTTGTTCCTGCTGCTGACGCGAAATTTTTGGACCGGCTCCCGAGTCGTAGTAACCATCAACGGGAACCCAGCCCTTCACTCGCTTCAATCCTTGGAACAATCTGGAACGATCGACTACCAAGTCGCGCACCACGGGGTACTTTGACATCGGCTGCAATTCGATTTCGTCGCTATTGTCCTCGAGCAATCGGTCAACGAGCGCCGAGCAGCTCTGGCGCACTTTGCCGTTGATGACCATCGTGCAGGAACCGCAGACTTCTTCCAAGCAACCGCAGTCCCAAGCGACCGGGGAGACCTTCTGACCGTCTGCGGTCGAAGCTTGCGAGGCAATGCGTTGCAGCACGCTGATCACGTTCATATTCTCTTCGTAGCTCACCTGGTGGCGTTCCCAGTACGAAGGTTGGCCTGGACCATCTTGGCGCATTACTCGAACGTTGATCTTGACAGGCTTGCGTCCGGAGGAAGACGAATGCTCATCGTGCCCCGAGCTATGACCTGAACCGTTGTTTCCCGAAGTAATCATATGCTTATTCCAATGAATCTGGTGATTCTTGACAGTCAAATTTGCATCACCTAAGCCACTGCAGCTCGCGTGCTAGCAAGGTATCAAACAGTCACAGCCTGCTTCTTTTCTGCAGCTTGAGAAGGTTTCTTTCCAATGCGTTCTTTCCAAACTTGCTCGATCACGTCTGCACCAACAAGCCCGTACAATCGCGGGCGAGGCGGAATGATGGATGTATCGACATCTTCGTAGGTGATTTCTGGGTGATCCCCTTTGAGGGTCGCGATGGAAGACTTGAGAAATCTCTTATTGTTTTCTTCGAAGCTATCGCACCATTCTTCTGCTTCAGCGCGCCGCGCCGCCGGTTCTTCTTCCTTCAAGCTCGGCATCGAGAATTCTGGTTTATAGTGTGCGCCGCGTGATTCATCACGCATTCGGGCACCCTTCAAAATCGATTTCGCGACTGGGAACATGTCTTGCAACGCTTTGGTGAAGATCAAATTCTGGTTTGTCCAACTGCCGGTATCGCTTAGAGAGCAGGCGAGCGCACGTTTGTGCAGTTCGTCGATTTTCTCGTATGCTTCGTCCAGTTGTTGGTTGTAGCGCACCACTGTGGCCGCCCGCGTCATGATGTCACCCATTTGCTCATGGATGACATAAGGATTCTCGCCACCGCTATTGCTAATCAGGCTCCGCTGACGCTCTTCTTGTTTCGAAATGGCTCCTTGGAACAGGCTAGCTGGCGCGTCTCCTGCAGCTTTGCCGAGACTGTTCATGTAGGTCTGAATTCCAGGAGCGGTGAACAAGCCACTGAAAATACAACTGAGCAGTGAATTCGCGCCCAGGCGGTTTGCACCGTGGTATTGGTAGTCGCATTCACCCATGGCGTAGAGCCCCTGGATGTTGGTCATCTGATTAGCAGGGTGCGCTGGGGTCAAGCCGCCTTCGGCGTTTCTTGAATAACCGGCCCACAGCCCGCCCATCGAGTAGTGGACGGCTGGGAAAATCTTCATGGGCACTTCACGCGGATCGACACCTTGGAATTTTTCGTAGATCTCGAGAATCCCGCCGAGCTTGCGGTCGAGTTCGGCACGGGCAATGTGTGTCAAATCGAGGTAAACACACATCCGTCCCGCTTCGACGCTTAGCCCCTCGTTGACGCAAATATTGAAGATCTCGCGAGTTGCAATATCGCGAGGGACGAGATTGCCGTACTTTGGATAGCGTTGCTCTAAGAAATAATTGCGGTCGCTTTCCGGTATTTCCTTCGGTGGTCGGGGGTCTTGGCCCTTGCGAGGAACCCACACGCGACCGCCTTCGCCCCGCGCCGATTCGCTCATCAGGCGAAGCTTATCAGCACCTGGAATTGCTGTCGGGTGGACTTGAATGAACTCGGCGTTTCCATACTTCACACCCGCTTGAAAACAGCGGCTGGCGGCACTACCGGTGCAAAAAACGGACATCGTCGAGCGGCCGTAGATCAGTCCGCAGCCGCCCGTGGCGACGACTACGGCATCCGCTGGAAAAGCACGAATCTGCATGGAAACCATGTCCTGCGCCGTAACGCCGACGCAGCGACCGGAGTCATCGAGAACTGGGCCGAGGAAGTCCCAGAATTCGAACTTTCGGACCAATCCTTCCGTTTCCCAACGGCGAACTTGTTCGTCGAGTGCGTACAGCAGTTGCTGGCCGGTTGTTGCACCAGCAAAAGCGGTTCGTTTGTACAATGTTCCACCGAATCGGCGGCGGTCGATCAAGCCTTCTGGGGTTCGGTTGAAGGTGACTCCCAGGCGGTCCATCAAGTCGATGACCTTGGGTGCCCAGAAAGCCATCTCCTTGACGGGGGGCTGGTGCTGGAGGAAGTCTCCGCCGTACACGGTATCGTCAAAGTGATTCCATTCAGAGTCTCCAAGCTGTCTCGCTTGCTCGTTGCAGCTATTGATTCCCCCCTGAGCGCAAACGCTGTGCGATCGCTTCACCGGGGTCAAGCTGATGAGGTCGACCGGCACGCCAAGTTCTGCCAGCTTCATGGTTACAGCTAGCCCTGCTAGGCCGCCGCCGACAACTACGACACGCTGTCCTGCCATTGATGTTTAGTCCCGTATATGATGCCAAAGTCAATTATGAGTTCAGTTCGAAACAGTCGCTCGACGGCTGATTACGGCCTCGTGCTAACCGCAAAGCGTGGCGACTAGCAACTACTTCGCAGGTTCTTCTTCCACGGCTGCATCATTCGAGGTTGGCTCGGCAGTCTCGGAGTGTGACCGTTTGTGTTCGTTGGGCTTGATTTCGCCAGTTTGGACCCGTGCATTGTACATATTGTCTTCGATTCGATTCGCTTCAGCCACGTCGACTTGAGTGGCTGCGTAGAGTGCTGTCAAACCGACCATGGTCAGCCCGAGCCCGCCAGCGGTGCACAAGTACGTCGCCCACTGCTGAGCTTTCGGACTAACCCAAATCCCCCAAGTGATCCCCGCGGTCCAGACGCCGTTAGCGAAGTGATAAACACAGGCTATCACACCTAACAAGTAGAAGACTGGCCACAGATAGCCGCTGAGCGCCGAAGCCAACGTGCTCGCAGCGTTGTAAGGGCGGAAATTAGCCATTCCCAAGGGTTCAGCGACATTCTTCAGCCAAACATCGGCGTGAAACCAGCCGTGCAAGTGGAACACGTGAAAGAAGATGAACACAATGGCTATCACACCTGTCCAGCGTTGCAAAGCGTACCGAAAGTTACTGGTGTAGCGATAGCGATCGACGTTGCTTTTGCCGCTTCTTATGATCCAAACACCAAATGCGGCGTGGAAAATGATTGGCAAAAAGATGAACGCCCATTCCACAGTTGGCAAAAATGCTCCGAGCGAATGGATCTGGTTGACGTTATTCTGAAACGCCCCCGCACCGTTCACTAACGAAGAATTTACCAGCAAATGCACCGTCATGTAGGCGCCGACCGGCACCAAGCCGCTCAGCGAATGAAGCCGACGTATAAGGAATTCGTGCCTGCCGAAAAAGCTACCAGTTTTGTGGCTCATAGCGGTTCAAAAATCGTTCAAATTAGGAGGGTTGTGTTCGCCATCCGCGTTTCTATTACCGCAACACTATAGCGAAGTTTCCAATCTCTTGGCAGGCCGCTCGAGTGGCAACTTGTCGCACAGGCGTCAGCGGCGGCAGGCCCGCAATGGGATTTGATTAGACGCACAGGCGATTGGGGGGTAGTGGAATCGATTGAGCCGCTCGAAGCCATTGATCGAGCCTGGCGGGAACCGCGATTTGTCGTCAAAATAGCTTGAAGCGATGCTTTCCACCCTAATCGCTTCCATTCTCCAGTCGCGACAGCGAAGTTCAAGTCCATCCTATTTTCCATCAACATGCGTTACCGAGTAGCCTAATGATCCGCGTTTGAAGAAGTCAGCCGTCAGAATCTTCGAAGGCGTCGCGTTGCCA
>JANPLP010000165.1:0-1983 GCA_031426595.1 Planctomycetia bacterium
GCTCGCGTTGAGGCTTGCACAGCGACCGCTCAAATCGGACGCATCTACGATGGCATCGTCAGCAGCGTACGCGACTTCGGCGCTTTCGTTGAGATCCTGCCAGGTCGCGATGGATTGTGCCACATCAGCGAATTGTCGAGCGGTTATGTGTCGAGCGTCGATGACATTTGCAAAGTCGGCGATGCGATGAAGGTGATCGTTATTGATATCGATGACCAAGATCGCGTCAAACTCAGCCGTCGTCGCGCCCTCGAAGAGCTCGGCATCGAAGATGAGTTTGCCGGTGCGAGCGAAGGCGAAGAAGGCGCGGAGCGCGAACCTCGCGGCGAACGTCCAAGTCGTGGCTTCGGTGAAGGCGGCGGAGATCGCGGCCCTCGTCGTGACGGTCCACGCGGCGGCGGCAACCGAGGCGGCGGTGGCGGTGGCAGTCGCGGCGGAAGCCGTGGCGGTGGCGGCGGCGGACGTCGCTAATCCACTCACTTACTTGTAGCTGTTTTCAAAAGGCCATCGCGAGCAATTGCGATGGCCTTTTCTCATTGCAGTTCTAGTCCCAACGCACGATGAATAGATGGCACCACCAAGGAGGCGAATCCCACGAAATAAAACACCACCGCAAAGTGCAGTTGGAAAACGCAACGCACACCAGTCGTAGCAGCTCTTTGTGCATCTATCACCCTAACTTTCCCGCTTCGCGCTCATCGCCCCCTGAGCGATGATGAATCAGCCCGCTAAGCCACTGTCGAAATTTCGGAAGGAGTAGTTACCGCACCCGGCCGGCTTCGGGAACGCTGCTCCACTTTGTGTGGCTTTAGCGTGAATTGAGTCTCCATTGTGCCGCTTGCATAAAGTTGCGCGATTTCAACGATAACTGTTAAAACGGCGAGCCCGAAGTGGAAAGCGAGAATGTGGATTAGTGGAAATTTAAGGGGAACTTGCCCACACTAGCATTGCGTGTTAGTTTATGGCTCGACATCTCCAAGCGAAGCGGACTTTTGAGGCGCTTCTGGTGAAATAAATTGGCTGGCTTTGTGGGTAGGGAGCCGGCTGCAGCCTCAATAAACTTCTTCGATTGGAAAGCGATTCCGAGAAAATCGCTTGGCGGTAACTCGTGTCAATCTCCGGTGCACCGTGTTGTAGGGACCGATGCCCGGTTGGTTGAGCAAAGTTCAGGCGGAGTGTCTTTTTTGTTCATGTGTTCTTTACAGAGAATGTGTCCATGTCATCAGACAAGAAATTCAAACTAGAGTACGTGTGGCTTGACGGTTACCTACCTGAGCCGAATCTCCGCAGCAAAACAAAGATCGTTGACAAAGAACCCAAGTCGGTCGCCGACCTTGATTTGTGGGGCTTCGACGGCAGTTCAACTCAACAGGCCGAAGGGAAGAGTTCTGACTGTGTACTAAAGCCGGTCGCACTGTATCCTGACTCAACACGCAAGAATGGCTACTTGGTCATGTGCGAAGTGCTGTTGCCGAACGGAACTCCGCATCCATCTAATTTCCGCGCAACCGTCGAAGAGAGCGAGGATCTTTGGATCGGACTAGAACAAGAGTACTTCTTCTATGAGAACGGTCGTCCACTGGGCTTCCCAGCCGAAGGCTACCCGGCTCCTCAAGGCCCGTACTACACCGGTGTCGGTTACAAGTACGTCGGCGATGTGGCGCGTCAAATTGTTGAAGAGCACATGGACATCACTTTGGATGCCGGCATCACTTTCGAAGGCATCAACGCTGAAGTTGCCAAGGGTCAATGGGAATTCCAGATTTTCGCAAAAGGCGCCAAGCAAGCCGGCGACGAAATTTGGGTCGCCCGCTATCTGCTGGAGCGCACCGCTGAGAAGTACGGTTTGGCCATCAATTATCACTGCAAGCCGGTCAAGGGTGACTGGAACGGCAGCGGTATGCACGCCAACTTCAGCAACACGACCCTGCGAACTTGCGGCAGCAAAGAAGTCTACGACATCATTTGCAACGCGTTCCAGCC
>JANPLP010000166.1:0-6828 GCA_031426595.1 Planctomycetia bacterium
AGCCGAACCCTTGCGAGCTGCCTTTTGCGAGAGTATCGGCTATCCGCCACCAGGCGAACCAGGCAGCACGCTTCCGACCTTCACGCAAATCGGCGAAGACAAATAGCTCGGCACGAAATTTGATGTTTCGCTTTTTCGAAAGCGAAGTGTAGCTGAGCCTTCCGTCGATGCAATGCTGTCTGCTTTGACTCGAACGAACTCGAGCCTGGTAATTAGTAGTGCTAGCAAGTTTGCTAAGAGGCTCACAAGTTTTTTTCGACGAATGTCCAAGCAGTGGTGTCATCAAATTCATGGCCACCCTCGAAGATCACATGCTGAAATCGGTCGTTCAATTTGAGTCGTTGGTAGAACTCGGCGGCAAGTGGCGCAAGGGCAGCACCTTTCACACGATGCGATTCGTTGTCCATGGAGCCAGCTTGAACCTGATGAGCTCGAGGACAAATGAGCGCGACCAGGTCGGCATCGTTAAATAGCGTGATGCGGTTCGCAAAGCGGAAATCCGTTGGAACCGAGAGTTCATTGGCTTCATAACGTCCCTCTTGAACACCGAAATAGCAACTGGAAACGGATACTTTGATGCGAGTGTCGATGGCCGGAGTGACTTGCGCATAGTAGCCGCCATACGAGAGACCAACCATTGCAATACGACTGGAGTCGATTTCCGGTCGCTTGACTAACGCACTTATCGCGTAGGTAATTTTTGCAACTTCGACCGCGGTGAGACTCGTTCCTATCAGTCGCATGCGATCATCGATGCTGCGACGAATATCATCAGGGTAGCCTTCCGCGCGAAAAAGATGCTGGGGCGCGTAGACAACAAAGCCACGTTTCACGCCCCCTCGAACCATGTCGTGATAGTTCGCGCCTCCGTTGAAAAGAGCCACTTCCGGAGAGCCGCCACCACCGTGCATCGCGATCACAAGCGGATGCTTGCCGGTTGTTGACTTGGGCACGATGTAGATCCCCTCGGAATGAACGTGAGGCAAGATGGGGATCATCGCGCGAAAATAGGTGCCGATACTGTCTTCGCCGATTTGCGTGAAGGTCGGAAGCGTGCTGCCTGGTTCGCCTGGTGGCGGATAGCCGATACTCTCGCAAAAGGCAGCTCGCAAGGGTTCGGCTGATTTTTCAAAGGACTGCACCGAAGTGTAGTCGGGCTTAAAGAGTGTCTCGAAGCGACTTCTGTCGGCAGCGATCGTCTTGATGTATTGATCCAGTTCACCAGCCTGCTCAGTCCGCAGCGGATTCGATTCAGCGACCGCTTGGTTGAAGTACTTGTCAGATTTTGTAGCAGCCGGTTGTTGAGAGTGGCAAGACACAGTCAACCAAGCGCAGCCGAGTGTGGCAAGCGACAACGAAACAAAGCATTTTGAATTCACGTTAGACCTCACTCAGAAATTCGGAGCGCGACAGACGATTGGATTGTAACTGCGATCGGCTATCTTCGCCGCGAGAAACAAAAGGCCAGCGCGATCTTCAAGCATAATATGGCTTACTCATCTTCGTCTTCTTCCTCATCTTCCGCTTTAACAAACACGAACCCCGCGCGCACGGGAGCTGGCATGGGAGAGTCGGCACCGCGAACGCTGCGCCAGACAACTTCATTCAATAGCAAGTCATCAGCGGCGTCTTCGCGTGAGAAGTCGAACGACGCTGATAGCTTTGCACCGTACGCATCGGGCTTGTTGACCTCGTCCATGTCAACTTGAGCCGGAAGGTGTTGGAACGGACTTGAGTCCACCGTGGATATAAAGGAATCATAAAGCGGCAAGGCCGCGGCGTCGAACTGAGTCATCGGTTCTAAACCAAGAATCAATTCCATGGTTCGCAACATGCTTGAGGTCGAGTACATGTGACTGTCGACGTGACCACGTTTCACATGTGGACCAGCTACGAATGCAATCGTACGGTGAGCATCGACATGGTCAGAACCGTTTTGCGCATCGTCCTCAATCACAAAGACGGCAGTCTGTTTCCAAAACTTAGACTTACTGAGGGCTTCTAGCAATTGACCGAGTGCGAGATCATTGTCAGCAACCATGGCGGTTGGGGTCCGTTTACCAACAGAAGTTCCTTGAGTGTGATCATTAGGCAGACGAATGATCTGCAAACGAGGCATTTCACCTTCCGTTTCGAATCGCTTCAGTTCGCTGATGAACCTAGCAGCACGATCGACGTCACGATAGTTCAAATCGTAGCCGTGATAAAACGGATCGAAGTGACCCTCGAGCGCCTTCACTTTCGCAGTAGCCGGTTGACCAATGACTGCTGGGTTCGCAATGAATTCGCCGTAACTGCGATAGCTCACCTGGGCTGCAGCGGCACGGTCCCAAAGATAACCGCTGCTGGGTGAGGCGATCTCAAATGAACCTTCGGCTGGATACTTCAACTTGCCTTCACGGCTACCTCGATACATGAGCGGCCAAGTCTTTTCGACGAAGTCCGTTGCATAAGCAGCCATCGTCCATTCATGACCGTCAGCGCTCACTTCGCTTTCGACATAGAAGTTATCGAGCAACACGAACTGCTCTGCGATTGCGTGCTGATTAGGCGTAACCTTACGAGGAAAGATACAGAGGTTCGGATCGCCATTTCCTTGCGCCAGGTCACCCAAAACTTGATCGTAGGTTCGATTCTCTTTGATGATGTAGATGCAATACTTGATGGGACTAGCATCGCCGACTTTCGAAGGAATCGGGTTATTCACGTCCACTGGTTTGCCGATGGGTGCTTTGTCTTCGCGCAGCGGACTGCATGCAAAAGCGGTCTTGGTATAACGAGCCATATCTTGGGGGCTGGGTGGTTCGATCTGCGCCAGCGTTCCCTGAAAGAGACCGCCAATGTACTCGCGAGTCGTCTTCGGTGGATCGTTGAGCGGATTAGGGCCTTGCCGGTTGGCTTTCGCAGTCAGCCCTTTGCCATTGGCGACATAGATTTTTCCATCATGTGGATTGAACCGAGCACAAGTTGGATACCAACCCACCGGAATGAATCCGAGCGAACGACTGCGGCCACGCTCGCTAACATCGATCACAGCCACGTTGTTATTCGTAGCATTAGCGATTAGTAAGACGCGTTCATCAGCGGACAATGAAATGCTGTTGGGTGTGCTACCGTTATCAGCCGTTGCAAAAAGCGCGGAGGAAATCGTCTCCAAGTTTTTCCCAGACTCGGTGTCGATCACTGTCACGTTATTGCTATTTGAGCACGCTACGAACAGTGTCTTTTGATCTTTGGTCAACAGCATCTCTGTAGGGTGCGACTGCGTAGGCCAAGTTGCTTCGATCGCATGCGTTTCAAGATTGACGACCGCCACAGCCGACTTACCCCAAAGGCTGACAAAGAGACGCTTTCCGGCAGCATTCGCAACGGCGTAATAAGGATAGGTATCGGCAGCGAACGGAATCATCTTCTTGGCCGATGGATCGTCCAGCGGCATAACGCAGACACTGTTTCCCCAGGGACAAGCGGCGTAGAGCGTCTTGTCATCGGCACTAATAGATAGTCCCGCAGGAACTTGACGATCTTTGAGATCTGCCACTCGAAGCTCGCGACGATCGGTCAGATAACCGTCTGCGAATGCAAACTGATAGACGACCTCCTTTTCAGCTCCACTAGCATAAAGCTTTTCTCCGGTTGAGTTAAAACACAGCCCTACGAAGGTCTCTGGCATAGTCGCGCGCGACACAACGTTGAGCTCGGTGAGGTCCACTACGACAATCTCATGTTCACCGTATCCGGCATGTAAAATCGCGGCGAACTGAGTCTTAGGGTGCAACGCAATCGTGACGGGAAAGTCCCCAACTGCTAATTGCTTGCCTACCGGTTGCAGAGACCATTGCGTGGGCAACAGCATCTGGCCCCCAGGCTGCATGCCTGGTAAACGCATTCCACCTTGGGTAAGACGATCTTGTCCCACGCACTGGGCTATACTCAGGACGCTCAACGCGAGCAAACTTAGAAGACCTGAAAAGCGTTGCGAATTCATATTTTAAACCTCAGGAGTGCATGGCAAACGTAATGTGGGCATTCTAATCGCATCGAGCGTTCGAAGTTGAGAGCTTCACAGGCAATTCATATTCCTAATCGGAGTTCTAAATCATAACGAACGTTGCTGCCACAAAGCTCACCAGGCTTTCGTCCTACGAAAAGCCCACGCTAAATTCTGTTAACTTCTTACTGACCAAATCGTACTGCCGCTATCGAGGAACTCCACTATGACCACGACACCATCGCCCAGCCGAAGAAATTTCATTCGCTCAACCGTTGTCGCTACCGCTGGAGCCGCTGGAGTTTGTATGGCAAGCTCAACGGCTGCACTTGCACAGCCCGCTTCGCCCCCAGTGTCTCCGGATTCCGCCAACGACAAGACGAACTCGCGTATTGCCAAAGCGGTCACGGAATGGCCCGTATGGGATGAAACCGAGGAGACAGCCTTGCTCAACGTTCTGAACTCGGGGACTTGGGGACGAACCGGCGGAGGTCCTCGCTGCGCCGAATTCGAAGCCGCGTTCGCCGGTCGGCTGCAAGCGAAGTATTGCGTGGCAACCTCATCGGGAACCACCGCTCTGCTAACTGCGCTCGGTGCCCTCGACATAGGTCCAGGCGACGAAGTGATCCTACCTCCGTACACCTTCGTAGCCACCTTCAACGTGATCACGAACAGCTTTGCGTTACCAGTATTCGTTGACAGCGACCTGACCACATTTCAACTGGACCCGAGCAAAATTGCCGCAGCCATCAATCCGGCTACTAAACTCATCATGCCCGTTCACATCGGTGGTTATTCAGCCGACATGGACGCGATCAACGCGGTGGCCAAGCAACATCACTTGCACGTGCTAGAAGATGCTTGCCAAGCTCCCTTAGCAGAATGGCGCGGCGTACCAGTCGGGACTCAGGGGATCGCCGGGTGTTTCAGTTTTCAATCGAGTAAAAACTTGAACTGCGGTGAAGGGGGGGCAGTGACCACCAACGACGAAAACTTTTTCCATAAGTGTTTTAACTTTCATACTCCCGGAGGGGGAAAACCTACGAACAGTTCTGGCAGAGGATCGAATTATCGACTGACAGAATTCCAAGCCGCGTTGCTGGTCGCACAGTTAACTCGTTTCGAACAGCAATCGAACGAACGCAATGCCAACGCAACTTATCTCACACAGTTGCTATCGCAGATCCCCGGCATCATCCCCGCAAAACTGACCGATGGCTGCACACGCAGCGCTTATCATCTCTACATGTTGCGTTACGACGCAACGCAATTTTCCAACCTACCTCGTGCCAAATTCATCGCGGAATTGAATCGCTTGGGAGTCGGTGCCAGCAGCGGCTATTCCACGCTGAACACCACCGCGCACGTGCGCGCGTTGGACGGCAATCCACACTAACAGAAGATCTAAGGCCAGCAACGTATGAACGATTGGAGTTAGCGAAACCAATGTCCCGTCAACGATAGCTTGTGCCAGCAAGCCGTTTGGTTCTCGCAACACGCTCTGCTCGGCGATCGAACCAAAATGGACCGCCTCGCCGACGCAGTCCGAGATGTGCAAAAACGTTCCGGCAAGCTGGCGTTAGCAAAATAAATTGGAAATTCCCTACTGCTACTTGGGAAAATCAAATCCGTGCGGTGACATCATGTTGGCGGACTAAATCGAAGTCAAGAACTCGCGGGTAACGTGGCGGTATCAACATGGTGTCCGTGGTAGGGTGGGTCGAGGTACGAGACCCACCTCAGAAACATAGCCATACCTCGGTTTACGAAACGCACCCGGTTCTCTGCGAAGAAGATGGTGGGTTTCGTACCTCAACCCACCCTACTGCTACTCAACCCACCCTACTGCTACCGCTGTTCAGGCAACGCGGCTGTTAAGCCAACAACTCCTGCAGTACATTCCCGTGCACATCGGTCAATCGATAATCGCGACCTTGGAATCGATAAGTTAGCCGCGTATGATCCATGCCGAGCAGATGCAGAATTGTGGCTTGCAAGTCATGCACGTGTACCGGTTTTTCAGTGATGCCGAATCCAAGCTCATCGGTCACCCCATAGTCGAAACCGCCTTTCACACCACCGCCAGCCATCCACATGGTAAAGCAGTCCGGGTAGTGATCTCGACCTAGTATGTTGCTTTTAGCCGTGCGTCCTTCACGGAACGGCGTACGTCCGAATTCGCCTCCCCATACGATCAGCGTGTCCTCCAGTAGACCGCGTTGTCGCAAGTCTTCGATCAATGCTGCAACCGGCTTATCCATCGTCGCGCATTTGTTCGTTAGCCCGTCGCCAATCCCTTCCCCAGCGCCGGTACCATGAAAATCCCAACCCCAATCGAACAACTGCACGAAGCGAACTCCCGATTCGACCAACCTCCGAGCAAGCAAGCAGTTGTTGGCTAGACTGCCCTCACCAACCTTTGCACCATAAGCGTCTAAAGTCTCTTGCGACTCGCGCGAGATATCCATCACTTCAGGCACGCTCGTCTGCATGCGATACGCCAGTTCATATTGCGAAATTCTAGTCTGCGTTTCTGGATGCCCCATCGATTGAGCCTGCAACGAATTCAGTTCACCCAGCGCATCCAAGGTCAGCCGCCTGAGTTTACTATCCATTCCAGGTGGGTTCGTGGCAAACAGAACCGGTTCGCCCTTCGATCGGCACTGAACACCCTGATGAATACTTGGCAAGAAACCGCTGCCAAACGAACTGCGACCACCGTTTGGCTGCACCCCGCTGGAGATCAACACCACAAAGGCGGGCAAGTCCTCATTCTCAGAACCCAACCCATACGTCACCCATGAACCCATGGAGGGCCGGCCCGCTCGCGGTGAGCC
>JANPLP010000167.1:0-1461 GCA_031426595.1 Planctomycetia bacterium
TTCGAAGAAACATGGTTCCGGTGGCTGACGCCACCGGCAGGTATATGTCGCCCTCCGGGCTATAACGCCACCGGGAATGTTTTGCGAACTCCGGTCGATAAAGTACCGGCCTTCGGCCTGTCAGAGTACGACCTTTCCGTAATCCAGCGTTAAAACTTCCGTAATCTAGCGTTAAGATTTCCGTAATCTAGCGTTAATAGTCGTCTGAAACTCCCAACTTCGAAACCTAAACTTGAGACTCTAGGTTTAGCTCCACTTGTTGCGAAAGACTTCCAGTGGGTACTCGATGACGTTTATTCCGATTTCGTCATTCATGATTTCCCACAACCTCGCATATCCGAGGTTGATCAGATTGGTACGTTCATAGACGTAAGCTGGGTCCAATGCATACTTGGAGAACACACCGTCTACCTGTGCGAAGGGTTCGAAACGCGGATCGGTAATGAATTGAGCCAACGTGGGGTTACATCTAAGGTGGCATTCGGGCTGGGTGTGCAGCGTCTCGGGATCGATTTCGCCGATGACAAACCTCAAGTAGAGATCGCTGTCGACAATGTCCTCGACTTCCTTACCGCATACACGACACAAGTAACCTTGATCGCATCGAGCCATCAGAGTCCCAATACATCGAACATCGAATAGAGTCCAGCGGACTTATGTACAACGAATTTGGCTGCAGCCAGCGCACCGCTTGCGTAAGGGTCTCGATTGCTGGCTGCAACTCGCACTTCGATGATCTCGCCCATCATTCCAAAACAGATCGTGTGCTGACCAGCATCGTCGCCGATCCGAACCGCGTGATATCCAATCTCATTTTGCGAGCGTTTTCCCACCAGGCCTTCTCGACCATGAACATGTTCGGTTTGACCCATCTCACGAGCCACGATCTGACCAAACTTCAGGGCTGTACCACTCGGGCTGTCTTCTTTCATGCGATGATGACGTTCGACAATCTCGACATCGACGCCATCGCTAAATTGTCGAAGCGATCGTGCGGCTTGTTCGACTAACTTCATCGCAACGTTGACAGCGACGCTCATATTGGGTGCATAGCAAATCGGAATGCTTTCGGCTGCTTGGCGAATGCGCTCGATCTGTACATCGGCAAGCCCCGTGGTCGCGATCACCATCGCGATCGAATGCCGCTCGCAATGCTCGACCGCCGCCATGCAGGCATCTGGAGTCGAGAAATCGATCGCGACGTGGACATCGCCAGGCCACTTTGCTTGAAGGGTTAAGCCGATAGGAGCCAACCCGGCCAGCGTTCCGGCATCGCTACCAATGGAATGGCTATCTGGTCCGACAACAGCGGCCATCAATCGAAATCCAGGATCATGACTTGCCAACGCAATTAGCCGACGTCCGTTGCGACCCGAAGCCCCATGAACAGCAAGTGAGAGAGGATGCGACATAGGAAATGATCGATTCCAAAAAACAGTTTTCGAAGTGTTGCTAACGTAG
>JANPLP010000168.1:0-8644 GCA_031426595.1 Planctomycetia bacterium
AGTGCTTTGTCCAGATTTAATTTTAGGGGTGATCGTAATTGGGTGGCACGCTAGGAGGCTTTGCGAAGGGGGGTGATTTGAGCGACAGTAGCCACACGCTTCGCAAAGCCTCAGCGCGCGCCCCCAAAATTTAACCTGGACAAAGCACTAGTAGGAACGATTCCTAAAACCAAGTATAGTGTGCGACGCTATTTTTTCGGACTGGGCATTCGCGGAGCATCATTCGTGGCATACACAATCGGTATTGATATCGGGACCTCGGGAACCAAAAGTTTGTTGGTGGATCCGGATGGGAACATTATTGCGGAAGCTGCTGCCGGTTACGGTGTGGCGATGCCCAAGCCGATGTGGACCGAGCAGGATCCCGAGGATTGGTGGGCGGCCACGGTGAAAACGGTTCGCGCAGTGATGAAGCAGGGCCGCGCGAAACCTGGCGACGTGAGTGCGATTGGGTTGTCGGGGCAGATGCACGGGTCGGTCTTCCTTGATAAAGCGGGGAAAGTGATTCGTCCGGCGCTGCTGTGGAATGACCAGCGCACGGCAGCGGAATGCGATGAAATCACGAGCTTGGCGGGTGGTCGTAGTGAACTGATCCGCATGGTGGCTAATCCAGCCCTGACAGGGTTTACAGCACCTAAGATCTTGTGGCTGCGCAATAATGAGCCGAAGAAGTACGAGCGACTGAAACATGTATTGCTTCCCAAGGATGAAATTCGCCGACGCCTGACCGGTGAATTGGCGACGGACGTCAGTGACGCGAGTGGCATGCTGCTGCTGGACGTTTGCCGTCGCGATTGGTCAGACGAGTTGCTTGGCAAATTGAGTCTCGATCGTTC
Organism: Planctomycetia bacterium; assembly: GCA_031426595.1. Classification (GTDB taxonomy): domain Bacteria; phylum Planctomycetota; class Planctomycetia; order Pirellulales; family Pirellulaceae; genus Aureliella. The sequence continues at coordinate 837 of JANPLP010000168.1, forward strand.
GATGCTCGCCAAGGTCTACGAATCGGAAGAGGTCACCGGTTCACTGCTTCCCGATATTGCGGAAAAGTTAGGATTGACGACGCGCTGTAAAGTGGTTGCTGGCGCGGGTGACTGCGCTGCGGGGGCGATTGGTAATGGGATCGTGAAAGCGGGGGTGTGCACGGTCAGTTTAGGAACCTCAGGGGTTGTGTTCGTCCACTGCGACCAACCGCAGTATGATCAACAAGGTCGATTGCATACTTTCTGTCACGCGGTGCGCGGTAAGTGGCACATGATGGGTGTGACTTTATCGGCGGCAGGATCGCTGCAGTGGTTCGTCGAGAATATGTGTCCCGAGCTGGCAACACGTCGCGGATCGGATCCTTACCAAACGATTGGTGCTGAAGCGGCTGAAGTGCCTCCAGGCGCGGACGGCTTAATCTTCTTGCCTTATCTGGCGGGCGAGCGAACACCGCACGCGGACCCTCACGCGCGAGGCGCTTTTATCGGCTTGACCAGCAAACACACACGTGGCCACATGGCTCGCGCGGTCATGGAAGGCGTCTCGATGAGCCTTCGCGAGAGCCTTGAGATCATTCGGCAATTAGATGTGCCGGTTCGCGAGATGCGATTGAGTGGCGGAGGCGCGAAGAGTCCGCTGTGGAAACAGATTATGGCGGATGTGACTGATCAGGCGGCTTGCACGATCAATGCTGAACAAGGCCCTGCATACGGAGTCAGCTTGCTGGCAGCGGTTGGTACTGGGCAGTTCAAGAATATCGAGGAAGCTTGCAAGGCGACGATTGAAGTCGTAAAGAAGGTTCCGCCGCGCAAGCCGGCTGCTAAGAACTACAATAAGCTGTTCCCGATCTATCAGTCGCTCTATCCGGCACTTCGCGAATCGTATCAAGCGATCAGCGCTTTGTCGTAGCACACAGTAAACACTCTATGGCTTCGCTATATGTAATCCGAGGGCGTGATAACGGTCAGCACTTTTTGTTGCGCGGTCCGCTGATCACCATCGGTCGCGATGCAGCCAATCAAATTCAAGTGCAAGACACGGAGGTCTCGCGGCACCACGCTCGCATCGACATTAATGCTGATAAATCGTTTCGTTTGACTGATTTAAGTAGCAGCAACGGAACTTTTGTGAACAGTCGCAAGGTGGACAGCCAAGTGCTCCGTAGCGGTGATCGCGTGCAGGTCGGCCGAACGTTGATGATCTTTACAGGAGGTCCTGAGCCGCTTACGCCGACATCGCCGGATGCAGTGGATATCATCGGCAAAGACGAATCGATCGAGCTGTCGCATATTCGTTCCTCGATGCAGACGCCGCACGAAAGCAGCAATCTGTCGTTGATCGGCCCAAGAGAGCCGGGCAATGGCGAGCCGTCGCTTGGCGAGGATCAAAGTGGTTCTCAGGCGTTAGGGAGTGAAAACACGGGCCCTCGTACCCACTGGGAGATTGTCTATCTGGTCGGGCAAGCCATCAGTCGCACGGTCGACCTCGATGACTTGTTGCGGCAGGTGCTGGATTTAATCTTTCAGTGGATTGTTTGTGACCGTGGATGCATCTTGATGATCGACGATGTGACTGGTCATCTAACTCCGACACACAGTCGCTCTCGCAAAGCCCAAGCATCAACTGCGAAGATTGAGATCAGTCGCACTATTCTCGACTACGTTGTAGGAAAAAAGGAAGGCGTGCTGACCAGCAATGCGCAGGACGATTCACGTTGGGATAATGTGCAGAGCATCGTGAACTTAGGGATTCAAGAGGCGATTTGCGTTCCGATGCTTGGACGGTATGGCTTGGTGGGTGCGATTTACATCGACACTTCGATGTCCCCTGGTCAGTACGCTGAATGTGGGCAGGTGAGTAGCTTCAACGAAGATCATTTAAAGTTGCTTTTCGCGATCGCAAGTCAAGCTGCGTTGGCGGTAGAGGACACACAATTCTACCGCGCGATGCTGCAGTCCGAACGTTTGGCCGCGATGGGGCAAACGATTGCGAACTTATCTCATCACGTCAAGAATATTTTGCAAGGTGTCCGCGGTGGCAGCTACTTGATTGAGGACGGCTTGCGGAAAGAAGACTTTGGAGTTGTCCGTAAAGGCTGGGGCATGGTCGAGCGAAATCAGGACCGCATCAGCAACTTGGTCATGGACATGCTTTCATTTAGCAAAGAGCGCCAACCTGAGCTGATCGAAACCGATTTAGGCCAGACTATTACGGATGTCGTTGATTTGATGCAAGCGCGAGCGAACGAGATGAACGTGCAGGTCAAGTGGCAAGATCCGCAGCAGTTGAAATCGATAAGCTTTGATCCTGAAGCCATGCATCGCGCCATCCTCAATGTGGTCACGAACGCCATAGATGCTGCCGGTGCTCGCGATTTAGGAATCGTTGAGATTACTGCGGTGGTTGAGGGGGCCAAGCGGCAGGTTGCGATCTGTGTTTCGGATAACGGTGAGGGGATCGCGACTGAGGATCGCGAACGAATTTTCTCGCCGTTTGAGTCTAAGAAAGGAGCGCGGGGAACGGGGCTGGGGCTGCCGGTCAGTCGGAAAATTCTGCGCGAACATGGCGGTGATGTTGATGTAGATAGTACACCCGGCCACGGGACGACCTTTATTTTGCATTGGCCGCTTCACGAAGCCACGAGCGATAGTCCTACGCTGATGGATTAATTAGAATCTGCCGCAGACCTGCCGTACCTCGCTGCGAGGCTTCGGTGGGTGGGCGGGCTGTCTTAAGCGACTTTGAGTGAAGCGAAAATTCCGTTGAAGCAAGCAGTCATCCTTTTTCTAAAAGTCGCCATTCCGCTGGCTCTTTTCGCTTATCTACTCTGGCGTGTTGATCCGGAACACTATCGCGTTTTTTGGGAGCAACCTAAACGCTGGGACTTAATGGGGCTCGCCGTGGCCAGTGCTTTCTTGGCTATTATCGTGGGCATTTTGCGATGGAGGCAGTTGGTGATTGCCTTTCAGATTCCGTTCACACCTAGCGAAGCACTGCGATTGGGATTTCTGGGATACTTGCTGAACTTTATTTCGTTCGGCAGCGTGGGTGGTGATTTGTTTAAAGCTATTTTGGTCGCGAAGGATAAGCCGCAGCGGCGTCCTGAAGCGGTGGCATCTGTTCTGCTGGATCGAGCCATCGGATTGTTAGGCTTGATCTTATTGGCCAGCATGAGCTTGATCGCTTTTTCCGGTGCCGGTTTATCTCCGCCGCTCATCGTGATTCGGGATTGGTCGACGATTGTCGCCGCTGTGTCGATTGTGGCGCTGCTTACGGCCATCTATGCGGGCGCTTGGTTTGATCGATTGATCGACTGGGGAAGCGGCATTCCGGTGGCTGGTGAAATACTTGCGCGAATGGCGCGTGCGCTGCGATTGCTCAGGCATCAGCACATGACTTTACTAGCTGTGATTATGGCTTCGTTAGTTGTGCATGCGCTGTTATCGTTTTCAGTCTATTTGATCTCTTGCGGGGCTTACACCGATCACCCTAGTTTGGCGGATCATCTGAAGGTTGTACCACCGGCGCTGGCGGCCGGTGCGCTTCCGCTCGCACCAGGTGGACTCGGCTATCAGGAAGCGGCGTTAGCCAAGTTATTTGAGACTTTGCCGGACCTCCCAGTCGGTTTCTCGGGGATGTTGGTCGCCACCATTTTTCGCTTGGTCACGATTGTGATTGCTGGTTTTGGTTTGCCGTTCTATTGGGCGAAGCAGAACACACAAGTTGATGCGCATTCGTAGGCCGGAACTAGGATTGGTAGGCCGGAACAAGCATTGGTAGGCCGGAACAAGCGCAGCGCCGTTCCGGCGTAATTGTTTAGTGCGGTTATGTAGCGCGCGTGTTTGTTTTGCGCGGTGCCGTAACGGCGCGTTGCTTGTTACGGCCTACTGCCTACTGCCTACTGCCTACTGCCTACTGGTTAGCGGGCGGTCCAGCCGCCGTCGACGGACAGAAGACTGCCGGTTGTGTAGCTGCTGGCGGGGCTGGCGAGATAAATGGCGGCGCCTTGAATTTCTTCTAAGTTTGCCCAGCGATCAAGTGCGGTCGCGCCGACGATGAAACGCCGCGCTTCTTCGCTGTCTTTAATAGACTCATTGATCTCAGTCAAAAATGGGCCGGGACAGATAGCGTTGCAAGTGATATTGAAAGGGGCTAGTTCGAGGCCGAGGGTGCGAGTCATCTGAACAATCGCGCCTTTGCTGGTGGCGTACGGAGTGCGATTGGGAAGACCGACAACTCCGAGGGCGCTCGCGAGATTGACGATGCGGCCATACTTGGCCTTCTTCATTACCGGAACGACAGCGCGGCACGCGTTCCAAGTTCCGTAGACATTCGTCTTCATGACTGCATCAAATTCTTCCGGTGAAACTTCATCGATCGGGCCCCGGATATTGATACCCGCACTATTGATCAAGATATCAATTCTGCGCCATCGGATCATTGCGGCTTGAATGGTGCGTTCGAGCGAAGCGAGGTCGTTCACATCCGCTGCGTGGCCTACGGCGTCGACTTCGTACAGATCCGCGATCTCTTGAGCGGCTTCGATCGCTTGATTGCTATGGCGGCTGACAAGCATCACGCGCGCGCCGGCGGAAGCGAGGCCGGCGGCCATGGCGAGTCCGAGGCCTTTCGAACCGCCGGTGATGATGGCAGTTTGACCATCGAGTCGAAATTGTCGAATGCCAGGAAAATCAACTTGCGGAACAGACATGCGATCGCCTTCGATATGCCAGAATTAATTAGCTCAGATCTTCGATCGTATAGAGTATCCGGTCCACGACCTCGTCGCTGGTTGCAGGATTAAAAAATACCGCCTTCCAAGCAGGAATCTCAATGCCGTGCGGATTGTATCCGTAATTTGTGGTGAACCCAAGTTTTGCATCGACGGCTGGGTCGATCATCTTTTCACGCTTCTCGAACATTCGCCGCACTTCGCCAAAGTAGCGCGTACGCTGCTCGTCGGACAAGGTGCCCGCTTGGAGGCGATCAAAGATATCTGTAGCGCTGCGCCCCTTCGGCAAGACCCACCAATTGACACTGGCGCCGACGGTCCCCATGTTCAGCACGCGACAAAAGTCGAGTTTCTGCAGGCCTTGCTTCAGGCGTTCAGCAAGTTCGATGCTGCGGGCGGTCAGCATTTGCCAACCCGTCAATCCGATGCTGTTGAGTGAAGCCATCACACAGTAGGGACCGATCGCTGGACGAGAGCATTCCAGTGTGAACAGGGCTGGGTCGCGGCGCGCGTCGGCTTCAGAGAAGTAGGGTGTATCGTGGACTGAGCGCGACAGATACTTTAAATCCTCGCGACGGTTCACGATAAAAGCGCTCGAAGGATAGTGCCCGCGTCCCATTTTATGAAAATCAAGGGTCACGCTGTCGGCATGTTGCAGTCCCAAGCAATGCGTTTGGATCTTGCGGACGACAGCCAAAAGATGTTCCGTAAATTGCAGCGGATTCTTCTCAGCGTGGTACTCCGTCAAGAACGTCAGCGCCCAACCGACGGCTGCGTCGACATGCAGTTGCGGAGTGGGTTGAGAATGCTTTGCTGCAACGTCATCAATGACTTTACGAATCGCCGCCACATCATCCAAACCAAAACCGTCCGTGGTCCCAAATGTCGCGATGACATAAGCGACCAGTGTGTTTTCGCGATAAAGTTCATCCAGCCGCGCGGCGAGCAAATCCAATCGCATCGCCAGGTTTTCATCTGTGGGAATTTCAATTAACTGCTGAGTCCCCATGCCGCACCAGCCAGCCACAGTTCGATTCGAGTAGTGGCTTGCTGAAGAACAGATCCCAACCACTCGCTGCGATCCGAGTCCTGTGTGCATGGCGCCGGGCACAACTTTTTCAACTCCGATTCGGGCGCCGTACAAGTTTGAGATGGTGCCCCCGATTGTGAACACGCCCCATGGATCTTGCGTGTGATAGAAGATTAAATTTGCCAAAGCGGTGACAACTTTAACCTCCAGTTCATTCGAACGCTGGCTGTATCGGTCCGTGCACAAATTGGGATTTTTCAGGAGGCAAGCGAAAGCTCCGATCAGCGAGGCGTGGTTAGCTGGCCCCCGAACGTTTTCCAGATGCAGAGAACTGTTCCAGCTATCTGTGCCCCAGAAATAAGGAAAAATCGCATCGCGTGCGTCCTTCAAATTCCCGGGCAGCAGATGGATCTCGGGATTTGCCTGAGCCGTTTCGTAATTCTGGGACATGATCCGAGCTGGCGACTGGGCATCTTCGGCAGCGGCGGCGGAGAGCAATTCATCGACGACAGACAGAATCGCGGGTTGATCCCATTCGAAAAAGGTCTCGATCAGCTTGGCGTATTTTTCACGGTCCACGGTGGCTACTTTCCTAAGATTGAGTTTGGCTGCATGATGAATGCTCGGCGTTTCGCGGCAACGATGGCTGTCGCAGTGAATTTTAAAGGGCCCGCTATTAAAAGGCCCGCTTTCAAAAGGCCCCGATGTGTTTCGACTTGATGGTAGAACTGCTTTGGTAACGGGTGGCACCCAAGGTGTCGGCGCGGCGATCGCTACTTCACTTGCGCAGGCTGGTTGCGATATTGTATTGCATGGGCTTCGAGACGATGACGCCTGCCAACGAACACAAGCGGCTTGTGAACAGTTCGGACGGACCGTGCATACAGTCTTCTGTGACTTGGCAGGTCCAACCGAAGAGTGCGTCAGCGAACTGTTTGGCAAAGCGATGAGCGCGTCAGCGAATATCACATTGCTGGTCAACAATGCGGGTACGTTTAGCGAAAAACCATTTCTCGAAATGAATGTGGCGACTTTCGAGCGAACGATGCGGCTGAATGTGGCCGCGGGTTACTTTCTGACGCAAGCTTTCGCGCGCCGCTGGGTGGCGAGCAAAATCGCAGGTCGAGTGCTGTTTACGGGGTCGATCAACGGCGAACTGGCCGAACCGGACCATACGGCTTATGACGCCAGTAAAGGTGCTGTTCGAACTCTGGTTCGCAGTCTTTGTGTTTCCCTTGCTCCGCAGAGAATTAGAGTGAACGCGATTGCCCCAGGACTGATTTTAACGCCGCTGACCGCTCCCGTGTTGGCCTTCGATCGCGACGCGATGGAGTGGATGAAGTTGCACACACCGAACCGTCAAGTCCCCGGCCCGGAAGCCTGCGGACCCGCCGCCGTGTTCTTGCTGAGCGATGAAGCGGAGCACATTCATGGTCAAACGCTGTACGTCGATGGCGGAATGAGCGTCTGGCAACAACCCGACTTGCCGACCAGCGTTCGCGGGCATCTCTAAATCTCAATTCGCACGCTGGCACTTTCCCTTTCGCCGTTTACTCCGGTTGCTCAACTCAACCGATATTTGCGGCCACCGGATTGGAGAGGTGCTGGGGAGCCGATACGATAAATCAATTGAAAACTGAATTCACGAAAACGTGGCCAGCGGTTAGCACGTGCACTCGATAACGAGCGCTCCAGTTCGCTGGTCAAACTTATTTCCACACGCATCAGAGACTCAGCATGTCAGAATTTCGGATCGAACAAGACTCGATGGGCGAAGTCAAAGTTCCCTCGCAAGCATACTACAGTGCTCAAACGCAACGCGCGGTTGAGAATTTTCCAGTCTCCGGTTGGCGACTTCCGCCATCTCTGATTCGAGCGATGGGGCTAGTGAAATTTGCATGTGCGATCGCCAATCGCGACCTTGGGAAACTCACCGGAAGCGGCAAAAACCCGCTGACTGCAGCCCAAGTCGACGCTCTGCTTGCGGCCGCGAAGGAAGTGGCGGCTGGTCAACTTGCCGATCAATTTCCGATCGACGTTTTTCA
>JANPLP010000169.1:0-4519 GCA_031426595.1 Planctomycetia bacterium
TGACTCACCGGTGCAGATCGCCACGGATCGCTCGGCTGATGTCGTACCCCAGTTGCCGGTTCAGCCGGAGATCGGCGATTTGCCCGCCGTACCGTCTCTCGACAGCCAACCGGCAGGCCGCGGCTTGCTGCGACTAGATGACTTTAAGCAAGTGTTTGACTCGCTGCCCCCGTCGTCCGAATTGCTCGCTCCGCTTGACGAGATGTTAAAAGAAACTCCTGAACGCATTCCCGAGCAACTCAGCCACAGTTTTTTCGAAGGCATGAGGTCGCGATTGCAGACAGTTGAACACCTCAATCAGTCCATGCTGGGTTTGGTTGAGGAAGCGGCTATTCTTTATCAACGTGGCGAAGTGGAAAAGGCCCAACAGCTTCTTGGCATGGCGACCCAACTCCGCGAAATGACTGCTAAATTATTAGTCACTCGCCAGTAAGCATTGCCAAAGTTCAACTAGCGATCTCTAAAACTGGAAGTTCCTGAAGTCACTGAGTGGAAAGTGTAAACCCGATGAGCATCAAGCCCCCAGAGCCTGCCGCATCTCGCACTGGCACAGCATCCGACATCAACTCAGCATCCGACACTAACTCAGTGCAACCCTACATCGCTGCTTCGGATAACTCGGTGCCAGAGTTCACCGCGCGAGCCATCATTGTTGGCTCCATCTTTGGAATCCTGTTCGGCGCATCCACGGTGTACTTAGCGCTCAAAGCCGGTTTGACCGTGTCGGCTTCGATTCCGATAGCCGTGCTGGCGATTTCAATCGGCAAACGATTTTTAGGGACGAGCATTCTCGAAAACAACATCATTCAAACGTGCGGTTCCGCAGGCGAAAGTGTGGCAGCGGGCGTCGTATTCACTTTGCCCGCGTTCATCTTCCTGAGCGGCGGTGTGGGGGCGGGTTATTTTGAGGTTGGCACGATTATGATGATCGCGGTCTTCGGCGGGATCCTCGGTACGTTGATGATGATTCCACTGCGCAGGCCCTTGATCGTGAAGGAGCATGATACGCTGCCGTATCCTGAGGGGACGGCTTGCGCGCAAGTATTGATCGCTGGAGAAAAAGGGGGCAGCCTCGCACAGACCGCTTTCTTCGGATTGGGCTTCGCAATCCTTTATGCCATGCTGCAGAAAGTGGTGCACCTAATTGCAGAAGCGCCACGTTATGTGACTTCGCTGGGCAACAAGTACTTACCTTCCGCTTCGGTGGCTGGTGAAATCACTCCCGAATACCTGGGAGTGGGTTTCATCATTGGTCCCAAGATCGCGGGCATTCTGGTCGCTGGCGGAGTTTTCGCTGCGTTCGCGCTCACACCGCTACTGGCCACTCTTGTGCCTCAAGAGACCATCGCGGCGCAGTTGGTCAAGCTCGGCATGGCGCCCGCCAAATTTGGTTGGGATGCAGATACAAAAGTCTTTGGTGACTCGGCAGATGCCATCTATCGCGCTTACATTCGCCAGATCGGTGCCGGCGCAGTCGCAGCGGCTGGCTTCATCACGCTGCTCAAGACGATGCCCACCATCATCGCTTCATTCCTCGAAGCCTTCCGCTCGCTGACGCAAGGAGTAGCCGCGAACCGAGCTCGCACTGAAAAAGATCTATCTATCTTTGTCGTCGTCTTTGGCAGTCTCGCGCTGATCGCACTGATGGCGATCTTGCCGGGGATTCCTGGCAACTCCATTTCCAACAAGTTAATGATCGGTCTGTTGGTGATAGTGTTTGGGTTCTTCTTCGTTACCGTGGCGAGCCGCATTGTTGGGATCATCGGATCGTCGAACAGCCCCATTTCTGGGATGACGATTGCGACGATTATGGGAACCGCTCTGGTATTCATCGGCATGGGTTGGACAGGGACTGTGTACGAACCGATGGCGCTGGTGGTCGGCAGTATGGTCTGTATCGCGGCCGCAAATGCAGGTGCCACCAGCCAAGATTTAAAGACAGGTTACCTGGTCGGTGCCACGCCCATGTATCAGCAACTCGCGTTGTTCATCGGTGTCATTGTATCGTCGCTGGTGATTGGCTTTACAGTCAAGTATCTCGATACGCCGACCCCAACGATGATTGCGAACGGCATCGAGCACGCGATCGGCGAAACGTACAATGCACCTCAAGCCACTTTGATGGCGACGCTGATCAAAGGGCTGCTTTCCTTCAATCTCGACTGGCAATTCGTGCTCGCCGGGTGCTTTATCTCGGTCACGATGGAGTTGTGCGGTATCAAGAGCCTCTCTTTCGCCGTGGGACTGTACTTGCCGCTGGCCACTACGTTGCCGATTTGGATTGGCGGAGTGATTCGCGGTGCGGCTGACTGGATGAAGAATCGCGGTAAGCCCGCCCAGACTGAGCACGTTGACGATGAACTCGGCAAAGGAAGTCTGTTTGCTACGGGATTGGTTGCGGGTGGTGCACTGGCGGGAGTCGTTATCGCTTTGTTGTCAGTCAATGAAGACGTAACGAATTTCCTCAAGCGTTTCAGCGCTGAAGAGCCTGTTGGTTATTTACTTTCCGGTTTGATGCAAGTCCTAGGCGTCCCCGCAGAGCACGCAGCCCACGTTGGTTACCAGCTCTTCGGAGTCGCATGCTTCGCATTCATGGGCTATGTGCTCTATTCATTCGCCCGACGAAAATAGGCCCCATTCGATTATGGGACCAATCTGGTGCCGCGATTCTTCTGAATCGCCGTAACGGCTCGCCACGCGCATGAGGGTGCATATGCCGTCTGCCGCCGTGACGTGAAATGTGCTACGTTATTCCCTCTCAAACAGGGTAAAACACAATCGAGCGAACACAGGCGAGCTTCCTTAAGAGCCGCATCTTCGCTGGCGTGTAAACTATAAAAAGATATCGCAATGGCAAAATCCACGGACATTCAAGTCAAGAAGATCACCAACTCGACGCACACCTATTTGTATCGCCAACCGATGAAATTTGGCGGCCGCGTAGTCGAAGACGTCTGCGTTCTGCGCACTGAAGTCGCTGTGCAAACCACGGGCAGCCGCAAGAAAATCTTGGGTATCGGCGAGATGACCATGGGAAATGCTTGGGCTTGGCCAAGCAAAATCCCAGGCAAAATGACGCTCAAAGTCATGCTCGAATTAGCTGACCGATTGGCTGTCGAGGTCGAATCAGCGGGGCTTAGCGGCGATCCGCTCCAGATTGCTCATGAGATCGGCAAACTGCGCGACAAGGTTTCGGCGGCGATGGTCGAAGAGTACAAACTCGGGGAACCCATTCCAAAATTGGCTGCGATGGTGGCCGCCAGTCCACTCGATGCCGCCATTCACGACGCTTTCGGGCGCGCTATCGGCAAAAACAGCTTCGAGTGCATGACTGAGGAGTACCTTAATCAAGACCTTAGTGCCTACCTCGGCTCTGAGTTCGCGCAAATGTATCCCAACCAGTTCCTGAATCCAAAGCCGCGACCAACTCTGTTCCTTTATCATCTCGTCGGAGCACTCGATCCACTCTCCGATGCAGACATTCGTCAGCGACTCACCGACGGCTACCCAGAAACGCTCGAAGATTGGCTGAAATCCGATGGAGTCAGCCACCTGAAGATCAAACTCGCCGGGAACAATATTGACTGGGACGTCGGTCGCATCGTCGAAGTGACGCGGATCTGCGAGATAGTCGCACCCGAGCGTCAATGGAAACTATCGTTCGATTTCAATGAGCAGTGCCCTAACGAAGACTATGTGATCGATTTGCTGGAACGCATCGAACGGCTGAGTCGCGCGTCCTTCGATCGGCTGCAATACATCGAACAACCGACTCCGCGTGATCTAAAGATCCGCACCGAAATGACCGTCCACCGTATCGCTCGGCTGCGTCCGGTCGTGATCGATGAATCATTGACGGACATCGAAAGCCTCAACCTCGCGCGGCAGCGAGGTTACACGGGGCTTGCCTTGAAAGCCTGCAAGGGTCAATCGGAATCCATTTTGATGGCCAGCGCCGGCGCGCACTACAAGATGTTTACTTGCGTTCAAGACCTCACGTGCATCGGCGGTTCATTCCTCCATTCCGCGGCGCTCGCCAGCCGACTGCCGAAGGTGACTTCCGTTGAAGGAAACGGGCGGCAATACTGCCCTGCTGGCAACGAAGCCTATATGAAGCAGTACGCGCCGATGTTCCGTGTTCGCTATGGGACTGTGCCCACGGAGTTGCTCAGCGAACCAGGCTTAGGTTTCACTTGGAAACCGCTCAACGAGTAATCGGCCAGTCCCACCGACCAGTAGTAACTAACCAGTATTAACAATCCAGTTCTAATCTGCCGGATGCAATTTCTGCCAGCAGAATCTGGCACAAACCGCTGAGTTAACGCGACTCGAACTGTGGGATTGGCGATGAGCAAACTGTGCATTCTCAACATCGTTGGGTTGACTCCAGAGTTGGCCGCGCATGCACCACGCATTCTAGAATTGGGGACGCCGCAGCCATTTCGTAGTCCGTTGCCAGCCGTGACCTGCACATCCCAAGCGACGATGCTTACAGGGCTTGCGCCGCGTGAGCACGGAG
>JANPLP010000170.1:0-4434 GCA_031426595.1 Planctomycetia bacterium
ATCGATATCGGCGTCGGTCGTGATGAATGGTGGCGGTAGAAAACGAATCCGAGTGGGATTTGCGCCCGCGACGAATCCCATCAAGCCTGCTTCATACATGGCATAGACCATTTTATTTGCCACTTCGTTTGACCCATCGCCGGGTGTGAACGCAATCATCATACCCAGTCCATGTGGACCATTTATCTTGCCCGGGTAACGCGTGCACAAATCTTGCAGCTTGCCAGCGAAGTACTGATGGCGGCGCACATTCTCGCCGCTTGGGCCAAAGCAATTCGATTTCTCCAGATGATCGAGCACAACGAGCGCGGCGGCAATCGAGCTGCTTGCAGCCGTGAACGTCTGACTGAGCAGTGGACCTTTGGGCTTTAATTCGCTGCGATACAAGGTCGCGCATAACTGCGTGATTTTTCCGATCGACACGATATCAGCGTACTTGTCCAGTTGGAAATGCTGGAACGCAAACGGCTCACTCAGCCTGCTGAAAGTTTGTACTTCGTCAAAGATAACTAGCACATTGTCTTGCTTCACACGCTCGATCAACTTGGTGAAAAACGATTGCGAGCCTGGGTAATATCCGCCTTCACCGCTGACCAACTCCAACCACAAGGCTGCGTACTTGCCTGGATAACGTTTCAGGAGTTTATCGAGTGCCGCTAATGCTCGGTTCTGCGATTCGAGGCTATGCGCTGGGTCTTCGGCGGGAATGTAATCGACGGCCAGTGCGGTTGGAATTCCAGTTCGATACTGCGGTCGGTCGGTCAATTGCGCCATTGCAATCGAGCGACCTGCAAAACAGTTGTCGAGCGCGAGCACGCGATCCGCGGGGGCTCGATTATGAAAGGCGATCTTTAAGGCATTTTCGTTCGCCATTGCACCACTGGTCGACAGCAAGCAGTGAGCAATCTCGGCTCCCGATTTTCTCGCCATCCGAATGAGCCGCTCACATACTTCTACTGAAGGTGGATGCTGCTGCAAGTTGCCCTGCATGACAGTGTCTTCAATCGCCGCATGAAGACTGGACGATAGCAGTTGTGGGTTGCTGTGTCCCAACCCATGTACACCAATACCGACGATAAAATCTAGCTTGACACTGCCATCCGCCAACTCGACCCAGGGCCCACGGCCGACGCCGCTTCCAAGATATGGAAAATAGGTCGCTCCACCACGCGCCTGCGCGAGCCGCTCGAGCAATGCTTTGTAGTGCTCTTTCAATTCCGGATGCGCGGGCTTGGGGCCTGCAATTTGCCGCTGTGCGTCCGACAGCGCTGCAAGCAGTAATTCTTCAGCCTGCTGAACGCGAGGGTCAGCGCGCAATTGCTCTGCCACGAGCGAGAGTTTGTCTTTGTGCGAGTGAGCTTGCGAATCGGCTGAAGCGTGCATTCGGAGCGAACTTTCGTTTAAAACAATCGCCGAACTCGTCGGCTGACAGAAGGAATCAAAGATTCGACCTACAACGAATCTCCGTAGACATTGTAAGGCCTTTTAAATCGCTTGGATGCGCGGAATCCATGCGGCTCGAAGACACCCGCGACACCAGACAGGTTCAATCATTTTTAGGGTACTGAATGGCTCGCTTAACGATTCGAAATCTCGCCTGCTATAGCAAAGGCGATTTCCATCGCTTGTTCGTAATTCAGCCGCGGATCGCAGGTCGTATTGTAAGCAGTATGGAGATCCGCCTCCGTCAAACCACTAGAACCCCCGATGCATTCCGTCACATTCTCGCCGGTCAGTTCCAAATGCACGCCACTCAGCCGCGATCCGCAACTCCGATGGATTGCGAATGCAGATCGCAACTCGCTGAGAACATCGTCGAACCGCCGCGTCTTCTGACCGGAACCGACCGAAACGGTATTACCGTGCATCGGATCACACACCCATAAGACCTTGCAACCACTCCGCTGCACCTGTTCCACCATATGCGGCAACGCTCCCGCAATTTGCTCACTTCCCATGCGATGAATCAAAGTCAATCGTCCTGGCTCATTCGTCGGATTGAGCAGACGAGCGAGGTCGCATATCTCTTCAGCATTCGCCTTCGGTCCAACTTTTACCCCCAGCGGGTTGCGAACGCCGCGGAGGTATTCGATGTGCGCGCCAGCCAGCGAGCGCGTGCGTTCACCAATCCAAGGAAAATGCGTTCCTAAGTTGTACCAACCACAGCCCCGCACACTCTCGCGGGTCAATGATTGTTCGTAGTGCAAATGCAATGCTTCATGCGAAGTAAAGAAGTCTACGCGGCGCAACTCCGCGATCGGCGTAGCAGAGATCGTATCGAAGAATCGCAACGCATCCCCCATCGACTTGACCAACTCTTGATACCTTTTGCACTCGGGGCTGTCAGCTACAAAATTAAGTTTCCAATTCTCCGGGTGATGCAAGTCTGCAAAACCACCTTCGCTAAGAGCGCGTATAAAGTTGAGCGTCAATGCAGATCGCTCATAACCACGCAGCAACAATTGAGGATTCGCGCGACGATGCTCGGATGTAAAGGCGGCTCGGTTGATCAAGTCACCGCGATACGAAGGCAGTGAATTTCCATCGCGAGTTTCAACATCACTGCTTCTCGGTTTGGCATATTGTCCAGCGATGCGACCAATCCGCAAAATCCGCTGCCCGCTGCCGAAGATCAACACCAAACTCATCTGCAGCAGCACTTTTAACTTGCTGGCAATCGATTCGGATTCGCAGTCATCAAATGACTCCGCACAATCACCGCCCTGCAAGATCCAACCGTGGCCCGCGTAAATCTCAGACAACTGTGTTTGAAGACGGTCCACCTCCCAGCTCGTCACGAGCGGCGGCAATCGCCTTAACGCTGCGAGGACTTCCTGCAGCTCAACATCATCTTCGTACTTCGGTTGCTGGCTCGCCTGGCGCGACTTCCACGAATCCGGTTTCCAACTGTTGGGCATTGTCGCGAGAGGTTTCAAAAAAGAGCAGTATTAACTTCAAGAGTTGAGCCTTCGTACGCTGAACCGGACTAATTCACATGCCAGTCGCCCACGCAGCCTCAATAGGTTAATCGCATCAGGCCAAACCCGCTAGGAACCCTGCGTTTTCAAAGGGACCCTAAAGTACGTGCATCAGCAGTAGTTGCATCAACAAAGCGGAACTACGATGAGACCGACCGCTGTAGGATACCAGCCTGTTGAGGCAATGCGACTACTGAGGGGAGCCGTTTAGCATCAAGATGACTTTGTCGCTGTCTGCTGGCGCGGGGATGGCTTTAGACTGCCCAGCGGCGGCGGGCGCGGGTGCTTGGCTAGGTGCATTCCTCGACTCCGCAGGGGACGTACCCAAATTTTGGCTCCTTGTCGGACTAGCTAACTGCCTCGATAAGCTCGTTTTTGGCTGCTCGCTCGGCGAATTCAAGGCCACGTCGGGCGGATTTTCCGCTGTCCCTGTCTGAGACTCAGAAGACCCGCGAGTTTGTGAACCCACTGCGTTTTCCGCTCCTGCCTCGGACCGCTGCACCACGCGCCAGACCGGAGAGGTGACTTGGCCTTGCTCCTGAAGCTCTTTCAATATGCGATTCGCTTCCTCGCGAGTCACAAACAGCATCAGCGAGTTCCCCAGCGGTGCATTAGGTGCCGCGCGCCCTCGCTGCATTGGGGAATACCAATAATTCGCGCCACTGGAACCTGTTGCGCCGGCACCCAGTGCGTTCAGATTGCTTGGTTCAATCGGCTTTGCCAGATCACTCTTGTCAGCAGCCGTGTCACTTAAAATGGTCGAAGCCGGATTCGCAAGCTGATTCGTGGTGGCCATCTGCTGCGGGTCGACGGGCAAGAACTGATTGGAAATGACAACTGAATTAAACAGTGCCTCAGTAGCAACCGGGTCGGTCTTCACGGTCGCCATCAGTACGTCCGCATTGTTACCCGTCGCGGCCGACACTTCGCTGAGCTGATTCTCCTTTACAGCGGACTGCAGAGCTTGGAGGTTTTGACCACTCTGGCGAAAGTTTAAGGCATTTTCTCCGTAAAACGTTGGGGCTTGCGTGGCTGCGTACTGAAGCGTTTCGTCTTCATTCCATTTTGCACTGCGAGCCACAATGACCGCGGGCGCACTATTCGCCGCATCAAGATTGTCAACAATTTGAGCTTGCTCACGCTTGATCGACTCTAATCCCACTTGCTCCTGCAACAATGAACGTTCAGCAAGTGTCGCATCTTGATCGGCCATAGCCTGCGGAGCGATAGGACGCGGCAGTTCAGCCCTCGATGTTTGTGCAGCGTTTGCCGACAAACCACTCGGATCGAAACTCGGATCCAAAGTGGCCTCACCCTGCGATTTTGCAACGTTACCCAGAGTGTCGTCAGCAACTTTCCGCTTGGCGTCTGCAAACTCATTGGAATTTCGTTCCTCAACGGCCATTCGATTAGGGGGCAGAATCGCCGCGTGAGACATCGCAGATTGCGTTGAGGG
>JANPLP010000171.1:0-1811 GCA_031426595.1 Planctomycetia bacterium
AAGAAGCCCGCGTCTCGCGATCCGCTTCACGGCATCACGTTGGAGATGATGATCGTCCGTTTGGTGGATCGGCACGGTTGGGAAGAGTTGGGGCGACAGATTCCCATCCGCTGTTTCCAGATCGATCCGAGCGTGAAATCGAGCTTGGTGTTCCTCCGCAAAACACCCTGGGCAAGAAAACGCGTAGAAGACTGGTACGCCTACGACGCCCGCCGCAAACTCATGCCTCCCCCCGAGTAACCTCCGGACAAAGTAGTTTGGGACCATTGTCCCGAACGAATAAACGGATGTCCCAAACGAATGAACCGTTGTCCCGAATGAATAAACGGATGTCCCGAACGAATGGACCGTTGTCCCGAACGAATGAACGGACGGGACGATGGTCCCATCCTACGGCCGGCAAACAACTACCCTTTCGCGGCTTCGCATGCTTTCAGCACTCGCATCATGTTGCCGGACATGACTTTGTGGATATCTGCTTCGGTGTAGCCGCGCCTGAGAAGCAACTCGGTGATCGACGGATATTTCGAGACGTCCTCGAGCCCTTTGGGTAGCATGTCGACCCCGTCAAAATCCCCACCCAAACCGACATGATCGATCCCTGCTACCTTGATCACATGATCGATGTGATCGACGACCATTCCGATGTCGCCTGGAATGGTTGGATGCAATGCTTTCCATTTTTGCATCGCGTTCTTTGCTCCGTCGGTATCCGCGCCAAACTCTTTGTCGATCTCGCGACGTGCACCGAACATGTCCTTCAAGTTCTTAGCCGATTCAGGCACGACGAACCCGGAAAAGAAATTGATCATGACCAACCCGCCGTTCTTCTTGACGCGCACCAAGATGTCGTCAGGAACGTTTCGCGGATGGTCCGCTACTGCCAAGGCTGACGAATGCGAGAAGATGATCGGGGCTTTGGTGATGTTGAGCGCGTCGGACATCGTTGCAGGCGAGACGTGCGAAAGGTCTACCAGCATTCCCATGCGGTTCATCTCGCGCACGACTTCTTCCCCAAACGGCGAGAGACCGTCGCTCTTGGTTTGGTCGGTGGCGGCATCTGCCCAATCGAGCGTGTCGCCATGCGTCAACGTCATGTAACGGGCGCCGCGAGAAAACAACTCTTTGAGTTTGCCGAGCGAGTTTTCGATCGAATGGCCACCTTCGACTCCCATGAGCGAAGCGATTTTGCCGGCCTTTCGGATCCGTTGGACATCGTCTGAGTTCAAAGCGATTTCAAAGACGTCCGGATACTTCTTGACCATCGCATAGACGCAATCGATTTGTTCCATCGTGGTCTGAAAAGCAGTGCCGGCCTGCCGTGTCCTGGCCGGTACAAAGACGGACCAGAATTGAGCACCGACGTTGCCGGCCCTGAGACGCGGGATATCGGTGTGCAGTTTGGGCTCGTTCCACAAGTCGATCTTTTCGAAGCGAACGTCGTTGCGTTCACGAGCCGCCCAAGGCAAATCGTTGTGTCCATCCCAGACATAGCTGCGCGCGTGGATTTGTTGGGCCCGGTCGGAGATGACAAGCGGGGCCTGGGCATGCGCGTGGGGAAGAATCGAGAATAAGCAAACCGAGACAAAGAAAGCCGGAGCGAGCGATAGGTTCATGTTGAGAATGGCAGATGAAAACGAAACTGTAGTTTGGGACCATTGTCCCGAACAAAAAAACGAAACTGTAGTTTGGGACCATCGTCCCGAACGAAAAAACGGAACTGTAGTTTGGGACCATCGTCCCGAAAGAAAAAACTGACGGGACGATGGTCCCAACCTACTGTGGAAAAAAAAGACGCCGGGATATTCTCC
>JANPLP010000172.1:0-2652 GCA_031426595.1 Planctomycetia bacterium
GGCGATGCGCTGCACCACTGGTCGGAGCTTACCGAAAACAGCCAGCGACAAATCGTACTCCACCTCAAGGGCAAGACGATCGGCGCTCAAAAGTTTGCGTTGACATTGGCGGGAACAGCACCTACCGATGCCACCCAATGGTCGATCCCTCGCTTTGAAATAAACGAAGCGACCCGACAATCGGGCGAGCTGGTCGTGCAGCCGATCACAGGAATCCGACTCCGAACGATCACGCGCCAAAATGTGTCCGAAGCGGATCCGCGTTCGTTGGGCGCTCAGGGGCAAGGGGCGCTGGCTTTTCGATTGCTCCAACGCGATTGGAGCTTGCAACTGGGGATCGAAAAACTGGCTCCGTGGGTCACTGGTCAAGTGCTGCACGATGTGACGTTGCGCGAGGGACAAACTCGCTCGTCGTTGATGGCTGAGTTTACGGTCCAAAATGCTGCGATACGCACTTTGTCCGTCAAGTTGCCAGCGATGGGAACAGAAGAGATCAAGACGATCCGGGCCCATGGGGAAACGGTCAGCGATTTCGTTCGCTCCGCGCAGGATGAGAGTGTTTGGGAACTCCGTTTCAAACGCCGCGTCATTGGACCGGTGCAATTCCAAATTGAATACGAACGACGTGGCGATCGCGCGGGCGATAGAGAGTCGCTCAGTCCGGTGGATTTTCCGGACGCCCGTCAGTTGAGCTACCATTTTGCCGTTCGGTCGGGAGGGCGATTGGAGATGGAGACAGGAACGTTGACTCAAGGCTGGCAGTTGAGCGATTGGAGCACCGTGCCTCAACCGTTACGCGATGCCGGCAATCGCAATGCGCCAGCGTTATCTTTGCGCGCCAATTCGCCGACGACACCATTGAGCTTGAAAGTGATCCGTCATTCCTTGGCCGATGCGCTCAAGCTGCGCGTTTCATCGGGAGAATTGACAACCGTTCTTTCGCCCACCGGGGACCAGCTTACTTCCGTCGAGGTAAACATGGAGGTAATTCAGCGAAGCAGTTTGAGTGTGCAGCTTCCGCAAGGGGGCGAACTGTTTAGCATTTTCGTTAACGGCGAGAGCGTTCATTCGATTCGCCAAAAGAACGGCAGCAACACTTGGCAGTTCTACATTTTACCCGGAATGGACGATCGCACCGCTCAGGTCCGATTTGTGTACTCGCTGATTGGCGACAACTTGAAAAAGGTGAGTCTTGTCAGCCCGCAACTCAATGTGCCCTTAGAAAACATCGTGTGGAACGTCATCGCCCCGATCGGATTCGAACTTATCCATAGCCAGGGCAATTTGGAATGGGTGGGACACGATCGCCGGGCCCTTTACGACCGAGAATCCTATTTGTCAAACCTCAGGGACAAACGAAAAGACCAAGCCCAGCAGGCGTCTGATCTGCTAGTTCAAGCGAATAAGCTTTTGCAAACCGGGGAGCAAACCAAAGCGCAATGGGCATTGAGCAACGTGGCCAATCGCCATGCGCTCGATGCCGCCTCTAACGAAGATGCTCGCGTTCAATTGGAGAATCTGCAAACACAGCAGGCCATTTTGGGACTGAACACACGCCGGCAACGTCTATTCCTGGACAGCAATCGGGGAGGGGCGGCAGTCTCCGAAAATGAGCAGTTGAGGCAGGCTGCGGCGATCAATCCTATCTTGCAGCAAGAGCAACTTCACTTTCGTCCGCAGGAGTTGAGCCAACTGTTAGCAGGCAACAGCAAAGAAGACAACGCGATCTTGAAACAAATTGCTGGCCGCCTCGTGCAACACCAACGCACCAGCGAACCGGCGCCGCAAGCGATCGTGATCACACTTCCCGAAGAGGGAAACCGCTACCGCTTCCAACGGAGCGTCCAAGTTGCCGAGAATACCCCTATGGAATTGGAACTGCAGTTCCATTCCCAATACAAGCTCCGCGCATGGCAGTGGATCGTATTGGCGGGTCTGGTTGGTATATTAGTGTTGGGATTGGCAAGATCGCATCGGTCGCCGTAGGTCGCTTTTGCCGAAAGCGACTCTGCCTCAGCGGTGCATTGAAACGGAAATGCCGTGCTCGTGCTCAGTGAAACGGTGCTCGTGCTCGTAATCGAAACGGGGTCAGCATGACAGGACGCCTTTTCAACCATGACCGACTTACCTTTCGTTGCTCCTCGTTGTAGTGTGCTGCGATTCACGATGTGCTGGTTGTCGCTGGCGGGATATTACGAGAGGCGCAGTTCGAACACAAATCCAAGCGAGCACGAGCACGAGCACCGCGATGCTGAGCACGAGCACGAAGAAGAGTCGAACGACGCGATGCAGGCAAATGTCCGACATGGATAGACAGGATGAACAGGATTGATTTCCATATTCTGTGTATCCATGTTAGAAACGGATTCAAGCAAGAGGCAATGAATCGATCGTGCGTTCGAACGAACTGGGGTGATTGGATTTCGATCAGTGTATTGGGGGCTGCCTATTCCGAAGCTGGACATTTTGACAAAGCGATCATGTATGCGAAGATGGCATTGGAATTAGCGTCAAACGATCAGAAAGCAGAACGAATCCAACGCATCGCACAATTTCAAAAGCAACAACCTTTTCGCATTCCGGAAACGGATCCAACGACTGGACAACCATGCGTGAAAAACGCGACATAACCAAAGCCGGCACGCCAAGTGC
>JANPLP010000173.1:0-3492 GCA_031426595.1 Planctomycetia bacterium
CGACGGAAAGATCCGCGTTCCAAAGGTCCTGCAACCGTGGATGGGTAAGGAAGTCATTGGCTAATAGCGGCTGTTTTCGCAGCTAATTCAACGCGGCGGTGACCGAAGTTGTACCGGTGAGCTAAACGTTGCGATTGTACATGTTCTCTTTGAGCACGTTCGCATTGAGCACGTTGGATTTCTCTTCATCTGTTCTTCAGGTTGGATTTGTATCATGTCGACACGTACGAATTCAAAACACATCGATCGAACTTAAAGAGAAGCCTATGAATCGCCAACGCTTCGGATTGATAGTTGCCATGTTGACGATTGTTGTCGCGTTGGCAGTTGTTTTCTCTCCCAAGGGAGCTCGTCGTCCACGACTGGATGACGCTTCCGCTCGACCTCCGATTGAAATCGATTCCGTTCTACCTCCAGAACAAACCTTTGCACCCAAGCCACAAGAGTCCGAAGCGAGGGTGCTTCTGGCTGCCGCAAAAGGGAATGACTTGGGTGCTTGGAATCGCTTTCGAGGTCCCAACGGCACTGGCGTAAGCGAAGACCCGAGCATCCCGACTGAGTGGAGCGAGAACAAGAATCTTTTGTGGAAAACAAAACTTCCTGGCGCCGGTTCTTCCAGCCCGGTGCTCACGGAAAAGTACGTTTTCCTGACCACTTATTCAGGCTACGGTGAAGACAAAATCAACGTCGGCGACATGAGCCAATTGAAACGCTCACTCGTGTGCATCCAGCGAGAGGATGGGAAGATCATGTGGTCTCGCGAATCAGCGGCCGTCCAGCCAGAGGATCGCTATCAAGGCATGGGAGTTCCTGAACACGGTTACGCCACCAATTCACCTGTAACTGATGGGCAAACGGTATTTGCCTTTCTCGGGAAGTCTGGCGTGCTCGCATTTGACCTCGAAGGCAACCAACTTTGGAAAGTTTCCGTTGGCACCGAATCGGGAAACCGTGGCTGGGGAACTGCCGCGAGCCTGATGCTTTACAACGATCTGCTGATCGTCAACGCGGCCGAGGAGAGCCATGCGATTATTGCACTTGATAAAGCGACCGGCAAAGAGATCTGGAAATCCGAAGCGTCTACTCTATCGCTGAGCTACGGTACGCCCGCAATCGTCCGCGTGGATGCAACTCGTGATGATTTAGTGATCGCCGTTCCGGGCGAGCTTTGGGGACTGAATCCGAAGTCGGGAAAGCTCGTGTGGTTCGCACAAACGACGATGACCGACAATCTCTCACCGAGCGTCATTGTCGATGGCAAAAACGTTTATGCCTTCGGCGGCTACCGATCATCCGGCAGCATGGCACTTGAGGTCGCCGGTAAAGGAGACGTCACCAAATCAAACGTCCTCTGGACTAGCCGCCTTTCATCCTACGTGGCTACGCCTGTTTTACATGCTGGACGCTTATACTGGATCGATGACAAAGGAATGTACTTTTGTGCAAATGCTAAAACAGGTGAGTTGATTCATCGAGCACGCACACCAGGCATCTCCAGTGGTGATCGGCCCGTTTACGCATCGCCGATCGTTATCAACGGCAAGATCTACGCTCAGACCCGCACCAGCGGTTTGTATGTCATCGAGCCCTCGGAAGAGCTCAACGTGATTGCCCAAAACAGATTCGCGAGTGATGAGAGTCTCTTCAACGCCACTCCAGCCGTCGACAACGGGCAACTCTTCCTGCGCTCGTATAAGTATCTGTACTGCGTCGGCTCTGCGCCTGCGGGCTGAAAAATGCCTAGCCCGCCATCACGCAGTCGAAGGGACTGGCCTAGCTATGGGCGTTCGGCGGCAAACCTTGGGACGACTAAGCCGAAAAAGCTTTTCCGTCGCGTAAGCAGTCAGCCAAGTTGCCGTACGTCTGTTGCAGACTTGACCGACTGAACTCGTTCTCCAGCGACGCTAAAATTCGCTGCGATAGCGTGCCTTGGGTAAAAATCAGTTGCAAGTTTTCTGCGACGGCAGGGGAGAGCAGGGGGGAGGTCGCCTGGAGCTCATTGAAGAGTGCTTGCCAAAGTTGACCAACTGTAAGCGAGGCTGGTTGGCCAAAGTACTTGGTTAAAGTACTGGGAACCATTGTGCTTGGACCATTTAAAATCGCGGCGCGGAACACAGCGGCTAAGTCTTCTGTCGGTGCAACGGATTGTTCTTCAAAATCGGTCCAGCGTTCGTTGCAAAGTGCTTGGATAACTGCAACCATCAAGCTGCCAATGGCGATATCGGCTTGGGGGCACTCTTGAATGTCGAGCACTCGGATCTCAATAGCTCCACGATCAAAACGAGCGATGGCGCCGCGAGCGTTCAACCAAATGTGTTGCAGTGTTCCATCTGGATCCTCGGGGGCAATGTCGCGATACATCCGCTGATAAATTTCGCGTTCGTAATCCGCCTCCGTGTAAACCGCTTCCGGAACAACTTGCCCAGTGATCGATGGAATCTTGGCCGAGTTCTTACGATAGACCTCTAGGCGGCAATCAAGCGGCCCTTGTACGCGGCCATCGTAAATCGGTGAACTGGCGGCAATGCCGGGCAGCAGCGGAAGGATCAACCGAATGGCTGCGTGCAGCTTGGCAAACTCTCGTTCGTTGCGAAATGGTAAGTTCCAATGCGTGCTCTGCAAGTTCGCCCAACCGTGGCCGCGACAATTAAAGATCCGATTGAAAGCTTCGTACACTGGACTGTAATCGTGCGGCCAGAGCTTCATCTCGCGATCTGGATTCATCCAGGGGTGCATAGCGGTCGGCAACAATCTTGCACCGAATTGACTGAGTAATTTGTTGGCGTGCGCAATGCTCTGTTGAAAATCTTCGGTCACGCGAGGTAGATCGCTGACCGGTTCTGAGACTTTTAATTCCAGGACGTGCAGCGCAAGTTCGTTGCTCCACGAGATGCTGCCCAGTTCTACTTCGCCCGTCAATTCACCCGCGGCTTCGGTGAGAGCTTTGTCGCTAATCGGACGGATGTCGAGCGACTCTGCATCAACGATCATGTACTCCAGTTCAATGCCGAATGCAGCGAACAGTCCCAGCGAATTTTCTTCTGTCATTCCCGCTCAGTTTTCTATCTTTGTTGCAGTGTCTTTGTTGCGAAGCGACCACATTAGGCGAAGTGATTGGCTTTTTTCATTTCAATACGTTTGAGGAACACTCGCATCACGCGCAGGTAGAGGTCATCGCGCAGGATTTTATCCTCAATCCCGAAGTCGGCATTCGGATTGTCGTTGACTTCGATAACGTAAAACTTGCCTTCGCTCTCTTTAATGTCAACGCCGTAAAAGCCATCGCCGATCAAGTTAGCAGCTTTAAGCGCTGTCTTAACTGCACCGCGTGGAGCGATCTCGACGGGCATGCATTCGAAGTCGCCGTAGCGATCATCGCCTTTCTCTTCCTGCTGAATGATCTGCCAGTGAGCGGGCGCCATAAAGTACTTGCAAGCAAACAATGGCTGGCGATCGATGATGCCAATTCGCCAATCGAAGGCGGTCGGTAGA
>JANPLP010000174.1:0-2565 GCA_031426595.1 Planctomycetia bacterium
AAAATCGTGGCAAAAGAAAATTTCTCTCGCTACCAGCAGAACGTTATTAAGCGATTCTATGACAACCGCGACGCGATTGCCTTTCAGCGCGCGCAAGAGCTGATTACCGAGTTGTATCTCACCGAAGGAAAGAAGCGCGAAAAGGTCTGGGACTCGCTTGCGAAGAATCTAGAGAAGATCGGTGTACCTGCTGACCAGATTTCGCACCTAAGAACGCAGGACAAACCTGAGTTAGTGGCAAACTTAATTGCTGAGAAAGCTTAACGATCTGCTAGCTCACCGCTGTTAACTGTTAAGTAGGTTGTGTACAGCCTATTCACCCACATTGCCTGACAGCGCCCTGATGGCAAATTGCGTAAAGCATTGAGATGCAACGGGTGGCGGTCTTGACGAAGTTGGAGCAACTTCTAGACTAAATGCTCGCGAAACGGGATCATCTTGCGGAAGCGAGTGATCGATAGCTTTACGACACTGCCCAGGTGGCGAAATTGGCAGACGCGCAACGTTGAGGTCGTTGTGGGGGCAACCCCTTGCTGGTTCAACTCCAGTCCTGGGCACTTAATTCTTCCATTGCTGCACCCCAGGTTTGTATACCTAGCGAGTTTGTGGCGAGTCTTTCAAGGTGAACCTAGTATTCTCGGTTTGCACTTAGTGTGGTTGGTTGAACTTTTTGGGTGGTCGGTTCAGTTGCCATGCATCCAGCCCAATTGCCGACGGACGAACTAATTCAAGGCTGCAGCATCAAGATGCTGCGTCGTGGCGGACCTGGCGGCCAACATCGCAACAAAGTTGAAACCGCGGTTGTGATTGAGCATCTTGCGTCTGGCATTCGAGCCGAAGCGAACGAGCGGCGAAGTCAGTCGGACAATCGTCGCATCGCTATTCAACGTTTGAGGTTGCTACTGGCAATTAAGTTTCGAACACCTCTGATGACGGATGCGAGTGGCGACATAGTTCTCTCGCCCCCCAGCGAGCTTTGGTTGAGCCGCTGCACGAATGCCCGAATTCATATTTCGGTGGAGCATGACGACTTTCCTGCGATGCTGGCAGAGTTGCTCGACGTGCTGTCGGCACTGCACTTTGAGATGACACTGACTGCGGAGCACTTCAACGTTTCAAGCTCACAGCTGACTAACTTGATCCGTTCATCACCTGCTGCGTTGTCATCCATTAATGCGGCGAGAGCCTTGCTGGGCTTACATCGACTGCGTTAATGAGTCGGGTTCGAAACAAACAAGCCGCTGTCTAGTGAACAGCAGCTTGCTATGCTGAACTCGCTGTAGCTCGGCGGGCCGATCAATTGGGAAAGCAATTAGAAGTTGTAGGCCTTGTTCGCGGGATCGAAATCAGCATTCGTCATGCTTAGATTGACTTTGATATCGCGATAGGTGTACTCTTCGAGCAATTGCTTTTCGCCCCCTTCCTGCGCTGGCCATTCGTAAGCGGCATAGCGAACTGGAATGTTCAGTTCATCGTCGATGAAGATCTCAGCAACGTGAAAGTCAAAGTAGGGGCGAGCCACTGGATGGGAAACCACTAGCACCGTACAGGCGCGTCCGCCAACTGCCGCCCCTGTATGAAAGTCGACTTTGCATTCCCCTTGCTTGCGGTCGCGTTCCCCTTTTTCAATCAACTTCACCACCAGATTTTCAAATCCGAAATCGGTGATGGGATAGCGTTGACCTTGCATAGCGATCATGCCGTGCGGGTCAAGATTCATCGTGGGTAGAAATCGGCCTTTCATGCCTCCTTCATGTGCAACGATATTGCCTCCGTTGGCACCTTCGACGTAAAGCACTTCGCGCCCTTTGACGGTTGCTGGCTTGAGGAAGGTCATGTAGACACTGAAGGGTACCTTAACGATGCCGTTTTCGATCTTGCGATTGCGAACTTTGGTGAACATGAATTCATGATCGCCCAGCGTTCCATTGACCCGCTCGCGTTTGATGACGATGGCTGAGTAGTCGGCAATCGTGCTGCGAATATGATCGAGGCTTTTACGGGCGATTACGAGTGCTGGGTCGAGCGGATGTGCGCTCGCGTCTGGAGCAGTCGGTTGGCTATCGTTTTTTGAAATGCGATAAACCGGCTCGCTTTTAGTCTGTGGCTGCTGCGCCCAGGCAGCAGAAGTGACTAATGCAGAACCAAAAAGTGCGGAGTTAGTTAGAAAATTTCGACGATCAGCACGTCTCATCGGCTCGCCCTTCCATGGGATCCATAACGAGTGAGTTTAGTTCGCGAGGCTGCGGATGGCGCCTGGCGATTCATTCGCTCGGGCTCTCCAATGCTATTTATCGAACGCTCGCGACTGTGAAACGAGTACATTGCGAATGCAACTCGCTACACGCATAGCCGTCGAAGTCATGCGGACTGATAAGAGCCTAACAACCCTTACAGTCGGTCACCAGCAAAGGCTAACTACACTCAGAGTCTAAGATCATCAATACCAGTTGAAGCAAAACCTAGCGATGGCAATTGCGACTGTGTGGAAATCGCTCCCGCAGTCGCACTATCAAGGCTAAACGGACTGGTCCGATTCAAGTTGTTTAGCTAGCTCTGCGAACT
>JANPLP010000175.1:0-2519 GCA_031426595.1 Planctomycetia bacterium
CCTTCGCGGCGGGTGCGGGGGAGGTGCGCCAAAAACTCAAGCCGACGAAAGCACTTGTCGGGCGAGTCCCCGGACTCCATTTGTTGTCGCGTCCACAGGATGGCTTGTTCGGCAGCGTTGCTAAAGCCTTCAGGATCGAAGAGAGCAGCGAGGTCGTGATTGCCGAGGATGCAAGCGTCAAAGCTCATCACGACGTCGAGGCAGGCTTGCGGATCGGGACCGTAGCCGATGATGTCCCCCAAACAGAGGATCTGCTCGCATTCCTGTTGCTTGATGTCGGCCAGCACGCTTTGCAGGGCTTCCAGGTTGCCGTGTATGTCGCTCAAAATTGCCCGTCGCACCAATTGGCTCCAATTCAGTTAGGCGGCGGATGGTCCGCGAATTGATTCACTAAAGAGAATTTGAGACATCGGCGCGGAGCAGTTCTGATTTAGCTGCACTGCATCTCTACGACTGCATCTCTACGACTGCATGCCTAGAACTGCGAATACCGAGGTTATCGGCCGCTGCGTAGGCGATCGCCAAGCATATTATCAATGTCGGGGATCTCATAAATTTTCTTCACGGTTGTTTCGATGTCGTATTCGACTCGGCGAAACTCCAGGTCAGACTTTTTATCGTCCATGATGACATAGCAAGCGCGGCGATCCTCATCGCGAGGTTGACCTACGGAGCCCACGTTAATCATCAGCTTTTCGCCTTCCAGCCGGAAGTGGTAATCGCAGTCATCCGGGGTGATGAATTCGGCGTCTGGAGTAAACACGCCGGGCATGTGCGTGTGGCCTTGGAAGCAAAGCAAGGACACTCGATCGAAGAGTTGCTTCAACCGGCCGGAATCGTAGACAGTTTCAGGGAACACATACTCGTTTGTTGTGTCTCTGGGCGAACCATGGACGTACATGATGTCCGCTTCGCGGTGCAGTTTTGGCAACTCGCTCAAAAAGTCCCAGCGTCGATTGATACCTGAGGGGCCGCCAGGGCCGCGATCGAGTTCATCTCGAGTCCAGTAGATCGCGCGGAGAGCTACTGGATTAAAGGAGTCAGGATCGAATAGAGCCGCTTGATCATGGTTGCCCAGGATGGTGAACGCACATTTGTGGATCACTAAGTCTAAGCACTCGCAGGGATTGGGGCCGTAACCTACCACATCCCCCAGGCAGACGATACGATCGACTTTCTGCTCCCGAATATCGGCCAGGACGGCGGTCAGTGCTTCTAGGTTGCCGTGAATGTCACTAATCAATGCTTGCCGCACAAGGACCTCTCCACCGGGTATGTTTCTACAATTGTTATAACCATTTTCGCAGTTCGACCACCCGCTGACAAAGGCTCGGATATTGTAGATTCCAACACTGACCGATAGCAAGTGAGGCGATTACTCCGAACTTGTACCAATGGAAATTTCGTCGCTTTACTGATAAATCTTCCCACGAATTAGAAATTGTAGCTTATTGATGACGAATCTGGCCATCGAATGCTCAGGAACGGCAGGAAGTGTAGCACTATTTGACGGGGAAACCCCTATCGCCTATGCGGATTTAGATCCCAATCTCGGTAGCGTGCGGACGCTCGCGGCTGCCGTTGAGGCGATTTTAAGGGGACGTGAAGTCCCAAATTTCATTTCGGTGACAACTGGACCTGGGTCATTTACGGGTTTGCGAGTCGGTTTAGCCACCGCAAAAATGCTCGGCTTGGCGTGGAGGATTCCAATTGTGCCGGTTGATACACTGCAAGCGATAGCCCTACGCGCGTTCGAGGGGGTGCCGAGCGAGAGAGCGCACGAACCGTTTGTCGCGGTCATCAATGCATTTCGCGGCCAGGTGTTCGCGAGCATTATTGAATTCGAAGCTTCAAGGGAGTTGACGGTTCTGGCCAAGTCCTGTGTGATCGACGCCGCGGCTTGGGGAGCAAATCCGCTCGGAAATTTTGGGATTGATCGGCTAGCGATTTCGAAGACCGCCTCAGCTTGGATCACCGGGCCCGGTCTTAAAAGCTATCCACCTGCATTTGAGCAGGCAGAGTTTTCAGTTGTCGAAGAAGGCTTGTGGAATCCAACAGCCACAGAAGTGGCCTCGTTAGGCAGGATTGGCTTGGCGGCGGGGAAGGGGTCGGATGCCTACCATCTGGAGCCCAACTATATTCGCGCGAGTGCGGCCGAGGAGAAACGACAGCAGACGCCTGGCTAGTAGTCTCTTCAGCATCAGGCGAGTGACGCTTGCGAGCCCCGTTGATTTCTGGGAAACTCTGACCCGGAATAATCATCCTGTTTCGTGCAGTCGACGCAGCCTCTTTCGTCATCGCGCCATTCCCCAGCAACGAAGTTTACTCCATGGAAGAAGTTCCCTTCGACGACCGACGTGTCCCCAAAACCGAGATTGACTGGGATCGATCGTTTTGGTGGTGGTATCCGTTGACGCGTGCGCTGCATCCGGCGATTCGCATGTCTTCGCTTGCGGTCAGCTTGCTGGCAGTGGTGATCGTCACGGTCGGATGGCGAGTCGGCGTTTGGCTCTT
Source organism: Planctomycetia bacterium (assembly GCA_031426595.1). Classification (GTDB taxonomy): domain Bacteria; phylum Planctomycetota; class Planctomycetia; order Pirellulales; family Pirellulaceae; genus Aureliella. The sequence goes on from JANPLP010000175.1 coordinate 2,515, forward strand.
TCGGC
>JANPLP010000176.1:0-2234 GCA_031426595.1 Planctomycetia bacterium
AGTGGTTGATAGAGGTTATCGCCGACGCGAGCTAGATCACCTGCTTCTTTGGGGCGAGTAACCATCAACGATTTGCTTTGGCCGTTTTGATAAATGACACCGGAGTCGTGAACCTCGTAGGGTACACCTGGTTCGATGCGCAATGGTTCGCCGGAGCTGGCGAGTACGGGATCGCCATTGGGTGTAACCAGCGTGCCGGTTGCATCGAACAGAAAATTGCCGGCTCGCGTGAGCAGTTGTTGATCGCCTCGCTGGACTGCGAAGAAACTCTCTTTGTCATTGATTGCAAAATCAGTTCGATTACCAGTTGACTGAATTGGGCCTTGGACGAACTGTGTACGGTTGGCTTGAATACTTACACCGCCGCTCAGATCATCGATGGTGCCTTCACCAGCAAGTGCTTCGCCACGTTCGACGGCTTCTGATGGGCGACTTTGCAGCATCGACAAGTGCGGCTTGAAGCCTGGAGTGTTGATGTTGGCCAGATTGTGGCTGAGCACTTCCAATCGGTGGCTTTGCGCGTTTGCGCCTGCTGCGGAAAGGTAGAGTCCGTATGGCATCCCAGCTTACTCGAATCTTAAATCGCGCCCCTGCATTAACAATGGAATCATTTCGCAGTTTCGGGATGCAGCGTCAAGTCGGAAATAGGCTGCACGCGCGTCGAAGTCCGCATGATGGACTAGCATTGCCGCGAGTGCTAGCGATTTCCGCGCGAGCGTGACGGTTGATGAGTAAGCAGGGGTACGAAAAGAGTTGCGTAGCCGAATGCGCTTCCGCTATTTGTTGGTCATCAGTTGGTTGTGCTCAGCCTTCGAGCCGAATGCTAGCGCGAAGATAGTCGGTATACGCAATCCGAGGCCGACCCACATGATCACGGCGATCACTATCGGAAAGAAGAACTGTTCCCCGACTCGCACGTGAACCTCGGTCGCCCCGCCCAAGTATGCAGTGATCAAAATGGCGCCCAGGAATGAAGTGCGTGGAATCAAGTACAGGATGGTGATAAGGACTTCGACGATTCCGATTTTAAACATCAGATCGGTGCTGTAGCCCAGCTTGGAAAAAAACTCCTCTTTGCCTTCCCATTCGGCGAACTTACCGCTGGCGCTGACAACGGCCAAGAAGAATGCGACCAAGCTGCTGAGGACCCAACCAGCGATAAGTTGTGTCTTTGAAGGTTTCAAGGTGAGTATCTCTTTGCAGGTGATTTGAAAAGTAGTCGGACTGTACGTCTTGGAAAGTGAATTTCAAGCTGTAATATCATGCGCGCTAGGCATCGTCGAGTGGGATCCAAATTTCCATACCACCCATGCCTGACTGCGCATCAAAATCTGCAGTGTAGCATTCGATACTTGGGGAACGGGCGATTTTTAGTCCGCAGTCAGGCGTCCATTTGCACCAGATGGTCTCGAGCGTTTTGGGAATGGCCGAAACGTGGCTGGTGTGAAGGAAAATAGCATAACGTCGCTGAGTCAGTTCGAGCTTTGTGAATTCGGCGGGCAGTGATTGGTTACTTTCAAGTTCCAGGCCGCAAAGATAATCAAAGTCGGAGTTCGGTTTGGAATTCCAGCTGACACCGTAGAACGTGCTTTGCATCGCATTTGGCAACGATTTTGCTTGGCCGATGAACTGTTCCCATTGCTGTGGAATTGCGATGCGGGATTCCATTGTGTAGGAGCGGTTGAGACCGTGGAGCTGCATCGCGCGGCGAACTTCGAAGCTCGGGCGGTTCAACCCTAGGGTGATGGCCATCATGGCTGCCTCTTGTTCTCGCAGTTCGGGAGTCAGATCCGCTCCAAAATCTTCGGACTCGTAAAATGGTCGGATCTCGATGTCTGAGTCAGTTGGCATCGGGTTGGGGCAGCGCTTCACCCATTCGATGGCTTCTTCGATCGATTTGACTCGCCAAATCCAATAGCCAGCGAGCAGTTCTTTGGTTTCTGTAAATGGTCCGTCGATGACTGTACGATTAGCACCGGAGAAATGAACGCGGACAGCAGCCGAAGTGGGTTTTAATCCGGCACCGTCAAGCATGAGACCGGCGCTGATCAATTCTTCATTGAACTTGCCCATAGCGGCCAGCAGTTCCTCGGAAGGCATCTTGCCAGCTTCTGAGTCTTTAGACGCTTTGACGATGACCATCACGCGCATGGAAATACTCCGATTGTTTCTTTTGACATGGTTCGGTTGGACGTTCCTGGCTAAGCTATTAACGGACGGAGTCTGCAATGGCA
>JANPLP010000177.1:0-5747 GCA_031426595.1 Planctomycetia bacterium
CCCCAGTGTGTCCACTTCAGTGGCCGCACTGCTTTGATTGCCAGAATCGCCGTTCGAGCTGCCGACTGGTATTGCATTGGTGGCCGGTTGATTGCGGTTCCATTGAATGAAGTGTCGGCGGGTTGCCAAATCGGGACTGGGTATGTCGACCGAAACCACTTGAGGTAAGCGAGCGATCCGTGGGTGGATCAAGCTTCGGGATTCGGCGACCAAGCAGACAGAGTCGCGTCCCGAGAAGAACGCTGGATCGCCAAACCAGTCGGTCATAATCGCCACGCGACGAACTTGCATGTCGTTCATGCGAGCTACATCGCCATCGCCAGCGGGCAGAAGCATGTCCCCGGCTTCGATGAAGATCAGCAGGTTTTCACGCAGCGATGTCCGCGAGCAGGTCGTTAGTTGACGTAAGAATTCGAGTGCTTGGGTCGCGTTGCCAATGGCGTCGCGCATGTACTGATCAAATTCTTTGCGTCGCAATTCGATCTTCGAGCTTTCGGTCGTAAGATCTTTCAGCGCTAGCGAATTCAGATCCACTCCGGTCTTCCAAGCCGCCCAGGCTTCGCGCAGTTTCAGGCGATGCTCTTCGCTCATCCGCACTGGCCCATTCAACTCGTAGACGATTTGAATAAGTCCGGGTACCGTTGTTTTAGTCAGCAGGAATGGAACCAGCGGCACGTACTGCGAGCCATCGAAGTAAAGGTCATTGACATTGCCGGCCAAGATGATGGATCGGGCCAAGCCAGAATTGATTGTGCTCGCCAGTTGCGTAAAGAAGGGGTAGCTCGGCAGTCCTGCGGGAGAATCCTTCGTCAACGATGGGGCGTTCATAAAGTGCAGCTTGCTTTGCGAGAGAACTGACGAACTGCGAGCCTAACAACTTTGCTCGCGATGCAGGCACATTTTCGCGCATCCGCCATCAATTCACAACGCCCTGCAGTCCAGTTGTGGTGTAAAGTCCGTAACAATTCTAGCTACAGTGAACGCGCGTTATTTTTTGCGTTCGTGGACTATCGGGTGATTGGCGAAGAGCTACTTGGCGACTTCAAGCGGGCTGGTGTCAAGAAAGTCGCGAGGCATGAGTTCGAAACTATTCCAGACGATTGGCTGGGCGGGAAAGTCTTCGGTTCGCGGATGATGGACGAAGGAGAGGCGATACCAGGCGACGACGTCTACTTGGGTGACAGCTTCGTCGTTGATGTAATTTGACAAAGCGATCAAAGTGCGGCGCGTATCGGTGCTGGAGTAAGGAAACTCAGTGGGTGAATATTTAGTGATAAAAAAATCGTCGAGTAATACAGGATGCGCCGCGTCTTTCCAGGCGCCTTGGCCGCCCGGCAGCAGGTGATAGGATCGCGCGTGGCCAAGCGTGTTGACTGACTTTGGGTTTTTAACTCGCCATGACCGAAACAAGGATTCCTGACGCGGTCGCGAGCGCTCAAATTCGAAAGGGCGCCATACGGCTTGTGCTTCCAGTTGATTGTCAGGATCGAGTTCATAAGTGAACTCTTCTGCGATATTTTCTTCGCCATCGATGTCGAAATCGATCCGAAAGTAAAAATTATGAACATGCGAAGGAGCGAATATGGGTTCGTTCTTAGCATCCCGCCCGACAGTTACTGCGGCTGCTGTTCCAGCGCCCATGTTGAGGTGTTGCAGGCCCCCCGTGGCGCCCACTTCAGGGCACAGGCTCCCATCGTTGCGAAATTTCCAGCGTATGACATAGGTGTATCCATCTTCGAAACCCGGGAAATGCGCCATGGACCAAAGCACCAGCATCTTTCCCGTTGCACGGCCTTGTTTACCTGCGTAGAGAAAACCCAGCGGTTCTTCGTGGAGCATGACATCCGCGGTCGGGCCCGAGCTGCGTGAGCCATCGCGATTGAAGGCGCGGCATTGTGTGCCTGCACCAGCACAGTCACGGCCTAGTTCGAGGGGCATCGGATTAGCGGCGAACCCGCCCAGTGCAAAGTCCTCGGGGCGCGGTTGGCCCGTAGCATAAGGGACATAAATTTCGGCGAGATTGATCGCTTTCAGGACTTTGCGGTCGCGAAAGTAGACATCGGTCAGCATCAAGCCTTCGATGTCACGAAATTGCCAGCGGAAAGACCAGCCTTCCCATTCAATCAACTGCCCCGCCTTAGGGTCTGGTGGTGCCTGATGCTTCGCTTTTTGGGGAGCTGCGGGTGTCTTGAGAACTGTGTCCTGCGCAGTGCAGGCACTGTCGATGGCAATACTGAGAAGCACGCAAACCAAACTTATTCGCATTGGCGTCGGCTCCGGTATTCTGTTCCGTTTCTTACTATTCCGTTTATTACTGTTCCATATCTTGCAGTTGTAGATCGAGGGCTCCGATCGACATGCGAATTTCGATGATTGATAGTGTGAGCGATCCGCACATTAATAGCAAACTGGCTGCGAAAATTGCTTTTCCGGAAACTTCCCATCCTATGAACAGAGTCATCATGCAGATGGTGCAGGACAGCAGGCTGGCCACCCCCAGAGTCTGCATATCGCGGATAATCCGAATCCGGCGGCGGAGGTTAACAATCTGATCGATGTAAATTTGCTTGGGGTCGGCGCGGTGATCGGAATGCAGTTTGCGAATCACATTTGCAAGTCCGAGGAAGCGATTTGTGTAGGCGAGCAGCAGCAGCGAGATGGTCGAGAACAGCAGCGCGGGGGTGGTAAGGTCAATCGTCATGATTTGTCCTTTTTTCGTTTTGTTTCAGGTTGGAAACGGGTCATAAGCAGGGAATTTCAGAGCCCCTGCGGGAACCATTTTCGCAGCGACGTGAACGAAGAGTAAGGTGTGGCATCCCGATCGCCCGTCGGTTCCTGGGGGTGGAGCGGCTCTGAGGAACAATCGCTTGCCCGTCCTGGACCGTTTTCACAAGGGGGAATACCATGTTGGACATTGATGAATGCGGAAGTTTCCCCTAACTGAGTGCCGTTCTGGTGGTCTAGTACCTAATTTTAGGCGTTAGTTTACTCACTGGGATTGCGCCGGACGCTGGTTGCGAGTGGATCGACCAAACTGTGCGGATGAATTGAACTTCGAAGCGGATCTCGCTCAGGTTCTCGGCTACCTAAATTTTTCGGCTGGCAAGCCGGATGTTAAAACTCTTGGTGCCCTGAATCGGATTTATGCTCGCGCGCTTCCGGGGAGTCTTTACGAGGGCAAGCCCGCTTGGCTGCAGATCCAGGAGTGGTTGCAGGACGCGCTGGCTCGATTGTCCCTAACGAATCCTGCCTTTCGGGCCTCGGACCAAGCTGCAGCGGTTGTCGACTTAGTCTGGCTGTACTTGCTCCCTAGTTACATGGACTTTCATCGCGACCTGCTGTTCCACCAGGCACCAGAAGCGATCTTCAATGGTTTTATGTTAGGCCGAGCGGTCGAAGCGGTCTTGCAGCAGGGTGCTCCGTGGACTGAAGTGGATCGGATTATCGAAGGCTCGATCCGCAAGCTGAACGACTTCGTAGGCTATCGTCCCGTGGCTGTGCTGGAGGGACGACGATTAGAGCCTTACCAAAATGAGTTGGTTCGTCCGATTCCGCTATACATTGCGGGGGTTGGGGTCACTGCGGGACCTTACGAAGGGGTCGTAACTGAGTGTATTGAGATTCTGAGGCAAGCCGATCCTGACACGTTGCGGCGCGCGTATTTCGATTTCGATATGCTCGATGAGTTAGCGATCGATCCGCGGGCTTACGACTTTGATCATCCGGTGAACCAGCGGCCGAATTATCATTTCGGCCAGTGGGATCCAAACCTGATCGATAACTCAGGCAATTACCGACGGTTTGTGGTTCAGCAGGTGACGCTCAACGCGTTGCTCGCGCGGCTGGACGACGAGACTTCCGCGCCACGCAACGAGTTGCTTCATGAAGCGGCGGCAGTATTGGCCGGAACCATTTTGATGGCATCGGGCATTTCGGGAAATGGACCAGGTGCCTTTGCGTCGACCGTAACGTTGAGTTCGTTGTTGCCGGTGATTGCCGAGTACCGCGATGCCTTCTACGAGCAGTTACTGGACAAGATGAGCGGTCCGCACTTGGATCGCTTGCTGGAAGAACAGAAGATTCGGCGACAACCGTTTGGCGGCGCGCGACAGCATTTAAATACCTACTTGGCAAAGCACCGCGCATCGCAGCTCGAGCATGTCCAACTGGCCCGATTGTTTGCGCGGATGGGCAATGCGGCCGCTTCAAAAGAGCAATCGGAGTTTGTGCCTGTCCCATCGGCTCGGATCATCAGTCGCATTGATTGCTTGATGACGGCCGCGGATCACTTTTTGCAAGTTGGGCGATTGGATGATGCGGTGTCGGTTTCGCCGCAAGTGATGGACTTGGTACATCGCGGCATCCAGTGCGGCGCAATCGTTGATCCTTGGAACATCTTAGGATTTGCAGGGAATTTCACACGGTTTCATGGTCCGGACTCGGCCGTGCATGATCACCGAGTCGAGGATTTAGTTCAGTTGATGGAAATGGTGTTCGCCCTGCAGTCTCGGATTTGGCGCGAAGCCTCGGGGAGCGGTCGCGAGGATCTTTGCAACCAGATCGAGCGTCAGTTGCGATCAAACGCGCAGTGGTGGAGGCAATTTGCGGCTCACGAGGTGAGCGACGTGGAAGCCACGGATCCCCAGGAGACGCTGGAATCGGCCGAGTTGGTGGCGAAGGCCTTGTCACTGTGGCACGCGGGTGGTGCGGCGACTGGGGATGTTCGATTCTGGGCACCGCACGCTGATCTTTTCGATTCCCCGAAAGCCTACGCGCTCGTGGTCGAATCGTTGTTGGAGCGAAATGACTTTGTCGCTTCTATGGCCTTGCTAGTCCATTGGCTAGATCAAGCAGACCGAGTTGGGTTGCAGAAAGGGTCGGCTTCATTTTCGGATCTTGCACGCCGTTGGTTGCAGCGACTTGAGTATGTGCTGGACGGCGGCGGCGTGGCGCTCGGTGTTGAAGCGGCTTCAACTGCAACTCAAAGTTCGGATTTGAAGAATCCCGGTTTGAGCTGGAATGTAGCTCAGAAGTTCTTTGATTACTTAGAACCCAATGCGAACCACTACTGGATCGTACCCGATTTTAAGCTTGCCAAGCCGCAGCCTAAGAAATCGAAGCCCGGTGGTGAGCTGACCGCGTCCGGCGATCAGGACCCTGACGACGAGGCGGCTCAGGATGACGATGGTGAAGGCAATCGATTCGATGCAGCGTACGAAAACGTCGTGTATGAAGACAGCACCGACGATGGAATCGACAGTGAGATATCCGAGGAGGGTAGTCCCGAAACGACCACCGAGCTGGTCGATGAATCCAATCGATTGAATCAGCACTTAACGTTCTTGACGGCTGTGGCTCAGATGTGGAAAGGAGCCGCGTTGAGCAGCATTCTGCGTCGCGAGATGACCGAAGATGAAAATGCCTGCAAGTCCCGACTGGCAGCGATGGAGAGCTGGGCGGCGCAGGCCGCTACGAATCGCCTCGGCTTGTTAGCGCTGCTCGACGAAGTATCGACCTTCAAGCTTTCCAATGACGGCGCGAATCAAGAAGCCATGTCGCTCTATGATCGTCAGCGCTTGGTCAAAGAATCACTGCTCGAGCGAATCATCAGCACGGCGTTGGAAACGGCCGATGCTAGACGGATGTTGCTTGGTACACTTCAGGCGTATGGGAAGGTGGGCAGCTCGTTGGCGACGGAGCTGATCGACTTACCGGAGGATGATCGTCTTGCAGTGCAGATTTTCGGT
>JANPLP010000178.1:0-14900 GCA_031426595.1 Planctomycetia bacterium
GTCCGTCGCGGCGAGGGCTGGCGGCATGAATGGCGCGGGCGACGAGTTCCTTACCCACGCCGCTTTCGCCGCGGATCAGCACGGTGGCGGAGGTGGGTGCAGCGCGAGCAATGGCTTTGCGCACCTTCTCCAACGAGCCGCTGCGACCGACCATCTCACGAGTGATTTCAAGTTGGGCTTGCAACTCATCGATTTGCTTGCGCGTTTTTGCGAGCGACTTCGAAAGCTGTTCGCTGGCTTGTTGCCGCATGAGCGCGATCGCCAAGTTGTCCGCCACGCCGATAGCGATTTCAAGATCGCGATCGGTGAGCGAACGTTCTTCGCCAGAAGAATAAATGTGCAGCAGACCGATCACTTTTTCTCCGTTGCGGAGTGGCGCGCAGAGGATACTGACGGCGTCGCGCTGGGCTGACTCGCGCGCGAAGGATAGCTGATCGTCATTGCGGACATTGCGAGCCAACAGAGCTTGACGTTCCTTAACAACCGTTTGCACCAAGAAATCGCTGATGCGGTGGTAGGACTGCCCTGCGGGCTGTTTTGTGGCAAGCACGGCGAGTGTCGGCAGAGTGGTTGTGGGGCCAGCGGAGTTATTGTCAGGGAGCAGCGTCACCACTCCGCCGCTGGATAGACCGAGCCGAGTCAGCAGGCGATCGAGGGCCACTTGAGCTTGCGATTCAGCGGTATCGCAAGCGACTAAGTCAAATACTAAGCGATAAAAGAAACTGGCTGGATCCTCGAGCGAAGCGGCTTCGATTGCGTTAGACCATTGGGAACGATTTTGGCGATGAACGATAGTGGGTTCGCCGAGACCATCGTGAGTGATTTGGTCGGTCGACTGGCTGAACGGGAGGGGTGCAAAAGAGGAAAAAGCGCCCACCAAGTTATTCGTAAAAACCATTTCGCAGTCGGCGACTCGGATCGTTTCGCCATCGGACAGCAGGTAGTCGCCGCTGATGGGCGAGCGGTCGACCTGGGTGCCGTTCCGCGAGCCCAAATCCCGGACAATCCAACCGCCCTTTTGGTGCGAGATTTCGGCATGCCGCCGGCTCACCCGTTCATCGCGGACCGCAATTTGGTTTTCCGAGCTTCGCCCAACGACTACAATTTGCCCCGGCAGCAATTTCAGAACGTCGGACCAGCGGCTGCCGTGGCGGATAATCAGATACGCTTGTTGTGAAGAAGTTTGTTGCATTAAGGTGCCGTGGTGAGTATTCTCAAGACTGTCTAGTTACCTGCCAGCTTCGATTTTAGCCCAAAGGTCGTGGAACGACGCGCGGGTCAGTGTTGAATCTTCTCTGGAGCCCGAGAATGATTATCGGTCAATTTCTTCGTCACAACGCATCCCGCACATTGGCAGCCATGGCTGTTTTTTGCGGTAGTTTGTTCACAATTTCAACCGCCCAAGCTCAATTTGGTAACGCATTTAACCAGAGCGTGGTTGGCGGTGTGATGGTTGATGCAGAAGGCGTTGTCCGTTCTGCAACCAAAGATGATCAAGCTGGTTTGTTGCGAGAGCTTCGCGAACAAGTGATTCAGCCGAGTGGAAAGATTGCAACTTCCACTGAGATGCGCATGGTGTCACTGGCGAAGTTGCAAGCCGAAATCAGTAAAGCGATTGCGACCGGCGAGACACTGTCCGACGACGTTCGCTTCTTGGCTGGACTGCAACGTATTGAATACATTTTTGTTTATCCTGAGCGTCAAGACATTGTTTTGGCTGGACCAGCCGAAGGTTGGCGCGTCCGCGAAGATGCAAGTGTTGTAGGTGTCACCACCGGTCGCCCAGTATTGCAACTGGAAGACCTCATCGTGGCGCTGCGAACCGTAGATGCTAGCCGCGATGCTGCGATTTCTGTTTCGATCGATCCAACACCTGCTGGTGAAGTGCGTCTTCGCAAATACTTGAGCGGTTTGCGAACGGGGCCTGGTTTCAACCCTAATTTAGTTGAGCAATCCATCAAGGAAGCGTTTGGGAGCCAGTTGGTCAAGTTGACTGCTGTGCCTACCGATTCTCGTATGGCTCAGACGCTGGTCGCAGCTGACTACCGGATGAAGTGCATTGCGATGGATATCGAAGATTCACCCGTGGCAGGATTGCCAAGCTACATGGAAATGATTCGCGATGGGGGCAACACTGCAGGAACTCAACCGCGTTGGTGGATGGCTTGCGATTACGATTCGATTATGAAAAGCGAAGATGGCTTGGCGTGGAAGCTCAATGGCCTGGGGGTCAAAGCCATGACGGCTGAGCAATTCGTGAGCGCCCAAGGTGATCGTTCCAACTCGGATCGCAAGAACAAAATCGCACAACGCTGGGCTGAGCAGTTCACTGCTAAGTTCGACGAGCTGTGCACTCAGAATGTTGCCTTTGGTGATCTTCGCAACGTGATGGACCTGAACATTATTGCAACTGTGATTGCTGCTCATCAGTTAGATAAAGCCGCAGGGGTCGACCTGTCGCTGTTGACTGGCAAAGCGGATTCGCTGGAAACTCCCGTTCGCTCGGTTGCGAAATCGATTCCTCCGCATTGCAGTTTCGTCAGCGGTCGTGCTGGTTGGACGGTTGCGGCAAGCGGTGGCGTTGAGATCAATCCTTGGCGCGTTGTTAGCGAACAGACGAAGGCGGATGAATCGGTCACACTGGTTCGTCAAAAGGCGACCAAGAATCAAGCAGCGGCGAGCGACAATTGGTGGTGGAACTAAGTTGCTGCGTCGGCGGATAACCGCGTTTTAGAAAATTTGGGCCGCGATTCTTTGATTCGCGGCCCAACTTATTTCAGGTTGTTTCAGGGAGACGGCTTGCTCAGCAAGTGGGGGCCGCGAAAGTCAAAAACTTTCCAATATTCCCGCCAATTGTAGGCTTTTGCCTGAGCCTTTCAGAGCTCTGGGGGCTCTTGTGGCTATTCCCTCGCGGTTCGCGATCGCGATTGCAAAGCGTGGCTGAAAGCGTTTGGCAAAGTCGCGTTGTACGTGGATCGAAACGCTAACGCGTTCATCGACGCTTCCCCTGCAAGTTGGGCATCCTTGAGGGAATTCAGAATGCAAAGTAAGATGCTCGGTTCATTTCCAACAACGGTAAACCTAAGGTAAACCCATGCGGCACCTCATTTCTGCCCTGGTTCAAAACGTTCCGGGCGTTCTAGCCCACATTTCTGGCATGCTGGCCAGTCGCGGGTACAACATTGACTCGCTGGCGGTCGGTGCGACTGAGAACCCCGAGCTATCGCGCATGACGTTTGTCGTGGTCGGCGACAACCATGTTCTCGAACAAGTGCGCAAGCAGCTCGAGAAGATCGTAACAGTAGTTCAAGTGCACGACATCAGTTCTCAGGACTTCGTCGAGCGTGACTTGATGCTGATCAAAGTCAAAGCGGCTCCTGGTGGTGCACGAACTGAAGTGCGCGAGCTGGTTGAAATCTTTCGCGGCAAGATCGTAGATGTCGGTGCTGAAGAACTGATGATCGAACTGTCCGGTCGCGAGAACAAGATTGAGGCTTTCATTGATCGCATGCGACCTTACGGCATCACGGAACTGGTTCGCACCGGTCGCGTAGCGCTCGTGCGTGCGGGCTCGAAAGTATCTGAAGAAGAATACGCTACCGTTGAAGCCAACCAATAAACCCAACCTGTTAACCCAACTTCCAACACTTCTTAATCGGGCGCTGGCGGCGTCCAACGAACAACCACAGAGAGAACTATGACCGCGAAGATTTACTACGATAACGATGCCGACCTGTCGCACCTAAAAGATAAGACAATCGCCATCTTGGGTTACGGATCCCAAGGCCATGCACAGGCTCAGAACCTTCGCGACAGCGGTTGCAACGTGATCATCGGGCAGCGTCCAGGCAGTCCCAATTACGATCTAGCAATCAGTCACAAATTCAAGCCGATGTCGATTGAAGATGCGGTTAAGCAATCGGACTTGGTCAACATTCTTCTACCCGATGAAGTGCAAGGCGACATCTTCCGTCAGAGCATTCGTCCTAATCTCAAAGCGGGCAGCATTCTCATGTGCTCGCACGGTTTCAATATTCACTTCGGACAAGTGGAACCGCCCAAGGGGCACGATGCGTTGCTGGTTGCTCCGAAGGGGCCGGGGCACTTGGTGCGTAGCGAGTATGTCAAAGGTGGTGGCGTGCCGGGCTTGATCGCTTTGGGTGAAGGAGCCAGCGAGAAGACTCGTCAAGTCGGTTTGGCCTATGCAAAAGGTATCGGAGCGACACGCGGCGGTGTGATCGAAACTACGATCGCTGAAGAGACTGAAACCGATTTGTTCGGTGAGCAAGTGGTTCTGTGCGGGGGCGTTAGCGAACTGGTGAAGGCCGCGTTTGATACCTTGGTGGACGCCGGTTATCAACCTGAGATGGCTTACTTCGAGTGCATGCATGAATTGAAGCTGATCGTGGATCTCTTCTACCAGGGTGGTCTAAGCTACATGCGCTACAGTGTGAGCAACACGGCTGAGTTTGGTGACTACACCCGCGGTCCTCGTATCATCACGGCTGAGACTCGCGCGACGATGAAGCAGATTTTGACTGAGATTCAGAATGGCCAGTTTGCCAAAGAGTGGATCTTGGAGAACAAGGCGGGTGCGCCTGCGTTCAAAGCGACTCGGCGTCGCGATCGTGGCTTGTTGATTGAGCAAGTCGGTCGTCGTCTGCGGAAGCTGATGAGCTGGATTGATTCGAAGGAAGTTTAGTCAGCGGGCTGTCTAGTCTGCTGGCCGTTTAAAGGCTGCCTGGCATCCGATGCCAATCAAGAAAACTCGTAAGCTCAAGAGTGAATTGCCGCCGATTGTTTCACCTGATTTGAGTGAAGCAATCGCGGAACAGGAAGCGATCCAGCTTCGAGGGGTGCGAGTTCACAATCTTAAGAACATTGACGTCGATGTGCCTCGCGGCAAATTGGTTGCGGTCTGCGGCGTCAGTGGTTCGGGCAAAACTTCGCTGGCTCTCGATACGCTGTATGCCGAAGGTCAGCGTCGTTATATCGAGAGTTTTTCGCCGTATACGCGGCAATTTCTACAGCGGCTCGACAAACCCGATTACGACTCGATCAGCCATCTTCCGCCCGCATTAGCGGTGACCCGGACTGGAGCACCGCGAGGAAATCGGAGCACGGTCGGCACAGCCAGCGAGACGCTCGATTACTTGCGAATACTGTTTTCGAAGATCGCCACATTGCATTGCATTCAGTGCGGTCAACTGGTCGTGTCACAAGATCCGCAAGCCGTGGCCAAGTTGGTAGCCAGCTTGCCACCGGTCAAGATTATGATCGGTTTCGAAACCCAGTGGGAAGATGCAGTAGACCGTGCGAGCGTCTTAGCAGATCTACAAGCGATGGGCTTCGTGCGTTTGGTCGCTGCTGGCAAAACGCTGAGTATGGGTACGACGGTGCGCGAGGAACTTGGCGAGTCGCTTCCGATCAATGGTCGCGTGCTGGTGATTGCTGACCGCATTAAAGGTGGCGACACTTCTCAGCGACTAACGGAGAGTCTCGAGTCGGCGTTTCAGCACGGGGCGGGTGAAGCGGTATTGTTGATCGAAAGAAATGCGGTGGTCGCGGAGTTGGTAAGCGGACTGAATATTGCGACAACGGATCACGTGGTCGATAGCGAAACTTGGATGGAAGCTCGCTTCAGCAAGCAACTTCGGTGCTCGGTCTGTCGCATCGACTATCCATCCCCCGAGGCGCGATTGTTCAGTTTCAATAGTCCGCTCGGTGCTTGTCCGACCTGTGAAGGTTTTGGCGATACCATCGATTTGGATATGGCGCTGATCGTTCCGGATGACACGAAAACGATTCGCGGCGGAGCTATCGCGCCGTGGAATTCGCCCAGTTACAACCCGTATCTCGATGAGTTCCTGGACGTGGCTGATGACTTAGCAGTTCCGGTCGATGTGCCGTTTAGCAAGCTGACAAAAAAACAGGTGGAGCGCGTCGTGCATGGCGACCCAAAGGTGGGTAACGAGGGGCTCGACGGTTTTTTTGCGTACTTGGAACGCAAGAAATACAAGATGCATGTGCGTGTTTTTCTCAGTCGCTGGCGTTCGTACAACCCATGTCCAGCTTGTCAGGGGCAGCGTCTGAGTCCGCAATCGTTGGCGTATACGATTGCCAACCAGAATTTTGCTCAGCTCTGTGAATTGCAAGTGGATCAATTGGCTGAGTTGATCAGCACTTTGCCGCTTGATGCTCGCCAGCAGTCAATCGCAGCGAATGTACTTGGGCAAACGATGCTGCGTTTAACTTGTTTGCAGCAAGTGGGGCTGGGCTATTTGGCGCTGGCGCGCACGCTTCGAACGTTGAGTGGTGGTGAAGCCCAGCGAACGGCACTGACGACTGCGTTGGGGTCCAGTCTGGTCAACATGCTCTATGTGCTCGACGAACCGTCGGTCGGTTTGCATCCGCACGATGTGGATCGGCTGTCGGGTGCGATTCTCAGTTTGACAGATCGCGGCAATACAGTGGTGATCGTTGAGCACGAAGAGATGCTGCTCAAGCAAGCGGACTACATTATTGAAGTGGGTCCAAAGGCGGGCGAGCACGGCGGCGAGATCGTGTTCAATGGAACAGTCGAAGCGATTTGCAAATCGTCGACAAGCCTTACAGGAGCGTATCTAAGTGGCCGCAAAGAGATTGCGGTGCCGAGTTTGCGGCGGCGTCCGGAACACGGCTCGATTGATCTGAAAGGATGCCGCGGCAATAACTTGAAGCATATTGATGTTCGTTTTCCGCTCGGATTGCTGTGTGTGGTAACGGGGGTTAGCGGCAGTGGAAAGAGCTCGCTGGTGCAGGACACACTGGCTGCAGCTTTATTGAAACAGTTGACGAAGCAGAAGACGGAGTGCTTGCCGTTCGATGACATAACGGGCTTGCATCAAATCGAAGACTGTATTGTCATTGATCAAAGTCCGGTCAGTCGTTCGCCGCGTAGCAATCCGGTTACTTATGTCAAAGCTTTTGATGAGATTCGTCAAGCTTTCGCGGGGACATTGGATGCTAAGACTCGCAATTTTTCGGGCAGTCACTTTAGCTTCAATAGTGAATTGGGGCGCTGCCCCACTTGCTCGGGCGATGGCTTGTTGCAGATCGATATGCAGTTTTTGGCTGATGTCACGATGACCTGTTCCAGTTGCAATGGCAGTCGCTATCGGCCTGAAATCCTGGCAGTGCGTTATCGCGATCGCAATATTGCGGACGTGTTGCGGATGACGGTTAGCGAAGCGAGCGCATTCTTTCGTGGATCGCCCAAGGTGCAGCAGAAATTAAAAGTGCTGACCGACGTTGGTTTGGAGTATGTGCAGCTCGGTCAATCCGCCATGACGCTGAGTGCAGGTGAGGCTCAGCGTTTGAAACTGGCCGCGCAGCTTGCTGCAGCGTCCAAGCGGCGGACTTTATTTTTGCTGGACGAGCCCACTACGGGATTGCACATGCACGACATCGCGACTTTGTTACACTGCTTTAATTCGCTGTTAGAGGCGGGGCATTCGTTGGTTGTCGTTGAGCATAATCTGAATCTGATTGCCGCTGCAGATCACGTGATCGACCTCGGGCCTGGGCCTGCGGCAGAGGGAGGTCGAGTAGTGGTCGAAGGAACTCCAGAACAAGTGGCTGCACATCCAGAATCGGTAACTGGTCGGTATCTGAAAGACCACCTGCGCTCATGATGGCTCAATGAAGACGATGCTGGACGGCTGAACTTTGCGACGTTGACTCTCTCAAGAAAGTTAGTGACGAAATGGATCGGCAGGGAACACGCGGCTCTCGATATTTAAACGTCAGTCTGTGCGCCGGTTGGCTGGCGTCAACGATTATCTTCGCTCCAGTGGGCATCTGGGCCGATGAAGTGGTTCCACCTCGGCAGGTTCCCAAAATCACTCTTCCGCTGGAGACTTACTTCAAAACCGTTCGCGAAAAGGATCGCGAAGCGGCCCGAGCGTTCTACAAGAAGTTCATCGACATCGGCGGCTTAGCTTGCACGGCCGGCGCAGATGTCGACGACGCGGCACTCTTTCGAACGCATGATATCGTTACACATATGCTGGCCGATCGACCCGACATCCTTCAATCGATGGCAGCTAACGGCACTCGGTTGATCATCATCGGTAAGAATCAGGTCTACACCGATATGCCCGAGTATCGCAATCATCCGAATCCGGAATTTCAGAACGAGCGAGTGCGGGGAACAGGCGGGTTTGATGTCACTAGCTTTGGTGAAGAAAACTTGCTCAACCTTGCGCTCGATCGCTATGACGATGAGAGCATCGCAGTGCACGAGTTTTGTCATACGATCGACGCTGCGTTGCGAAAGATCGATCCCACTTGGCCGGAGCGGATGAAGAAGGTTTATCAAAATGCTGTGGAGCAGGGGCGTTACAAGTATGCCTATGCAGGTTCAAACGCTGGCGAATATTGGGCTGAGATTGCGCAAGCTTACTTTGATTGCAATCGAGTGAACAACTGGAATCACTCAGCGATTGGAACGCGCGAGCAACTGAAAGCTTATGACCCTGAAGGTTATGAGCTGGTGCGCGAGACGTTTATGTTATCGCCGAAGAATGATTGGCGATTTTCCCCTTTGCAAAAGCAACCGAGTGTGATCGCGCCCCCTGAGAAGTTCGAATTTGATTCGTTTTATACCAAGTTCACGTGGGCGAGGGAGTTCCCAGTGCTTGGATCGGCGAAGGTGGACGATAACGCGCTGTTGATCGCGAATGACACTATCCGCAAGTTGTTCGCGTATCGCCATGATTTGTTGAAGGTGTTAATCAACGACAAAGCGCGTGTTGTGGTTCTAGCGAAAGGTGAACGACTGACTGACCTGCCCGAGTTCTCAGATGAGCGCGAGCAAGCGAACCCAGCGATGGCTCGCGATTTTGACTACACGCTGGATAAGAAAGTGATTGTTTTGCCGGAAGAAAATCTTCTGGGAGGTGCAGCAGATCCGGCCGCTGGAAGATGTTTGCTGATTGGTAAGATGGCTAAGGCGGTCTACACGGTCGCGGCATCTCGCGAAGTCGATGAGCGATTTTCGGCAGTAAGGCGTGACTCGCAGCAGTACGAGCAGCGATTGATTTGGAATCAGTCCCCAGAGCGAATTCCGCGCATGGATGTTCAGTTTGATTTGCGCATGCGCGAGATTTTTGCGGAGGCGGCGCAGCGAGGGCTGTGGAAAGGTACACCCGCCGCAAGAACGCCAGCGGAGTATTGGGCAACGGGGGTGGAAGCTTACTTTGATGCCTCGGGACTGGGATTCCCGCCGGTTGATTCCCCGCGGCCCATTACTAACCGCGAGGAACTGAAGGGTTACGATCCGGCTCTTTTTAAGATAGTCGACGAAGCGATGCTGTATGACGGGCATCAGGACTGGCGCTATCGCTCGCGCTGATGGTGGTGGCCAGTTGGGTATGACTTGCCCTCGTTATTATGTTCGTAAGCACGAGACGAGGGGCTCAAGCAGAACTTTGCGAGGATTTTGGACACTGGCTGCGCGGAGACAATACAATAGAAGAACCCGCAAGATTGATCGGCCGGGAAGCAACCTACTTGAACACGATGTTCGAACATCCCCTCCTCAACGCTTCATGTCGCTTTGTCTGAGCTTGTTCGCAGCTAGTGCGGTTGCTTACGCGTAGACAACGAACATGAGTTTCGATGCTGATAGGCCAAGTATGAATTCGATTCTCTTCATAGATGCCGCGTGTTCTGCCGCCGGCGTTATGCGTTTATGCTGCACGACCTTGCTTTGGGCGATCACCACCCCTAGTTGTTTTGCACAGGTCGACTTCAAAACTGAAGTGTTACCGATCTTTAAGTCGCATTGTTACGATTGTCATGGTCCGGCCAAGCGGGAGAGTGGTTTTCAGTTGAATGTTCGCAAGAGCGCTTTTGACGGTGGTGACTTTGGCGAGAAGACAATTGTTGCAGGGGATGCGGTCCACAGTCCACTGTACCGATATGTGAATGGTGACGAGCCCGAGTTGATGATGCCGCCGCGTGATTCCGGGGTGGCGCCGCTGAGCGCTGATGAGCTGAAGACGTTGCGGACTTGGATCGATGAGGGGGCGAGTTGGCCGGATGCGTTAGCGGGGGCGACATCCCTGCATTGGTCCCTTCAGCCGCTGGTGAAGCCGCAAGTTCCGGCAGGCAGCAACAATCCTATCGATGCATTTGTGCGAGCCAAGTTGCAGAGCGTTGGTTTAACTGAGTCGCCGCCTGCGGATCGACCAACGTTGATGCGTAGGTTGTACTTTGATTTGGTGGGCTTGCCGCCAACTCCAGAAGAGGTCCAAGCGTTCGAAGCCGACATGAATGAGGGGGCTTACGAGCGGTTGGTCGATCGACTGCTTGAATCATCGAGCTATGGCGAGCGCTGGGGGCGACACTGGCTCGATGTGGCTCGCTATACCGAAAGCCAAGGATTCGAATACGATCGGTTGCGTGATAATGCTTGGCACTATCGTGATTATGTGATCAAGAGTTTCAATGAAGACAAACCCTACGATCAGTTCATGAAGGAGCAGATTGCAGGCGATGTGTTGCAACCGGTGACTCGTGATGGCATCGTGGCGACCAGTTTTCTGGTTTGCGGGCCTTATGATCAAGCAGGGAACAGTCAAAAAAATGCGACGCAGAGAGCGATCACTCGCGAGGATGAGCTTGAAGATTTGATCGGTGTGGTGGGGCAAACTTTTTTGGGATTGACCATTAACTGTGCTCGCTGCCACGCGCATAAGTTCGATCCGATTTCGCATGAAGAATACTACCGGATCAAATCGGTCTTTGAAGGAGTTAAGCACGGCGAGCGTCCGATCACTAGTGACGAAGTCAAACGAGCTATGGACCAGCAGCGTGAAGCTTCGCAACTAGCAGTGACTCGCGCCCAAGAGCGGTTGGCCGCCCTCGAAGGACTCGGCCGCGAAGCTGCCGCAGAGGCAAATGATAGAGACCAACAGCCAGCTCAGTTGGGGCCCACGCCGATGGCGCAGTGGAAGTTTGCTAGTCAGCATGAAGCTGATTTGCAGGGCGAACTGATCGGCGGAGCTACGATCGGTGCAGATACGCTAAAGCTCGCTGCAGAAGGTGCGTACTTTAAGTCACGTGTGTTAACAAAAGATGTGCGCGAGAAGACGCTGGAGGCTTGGGTGTCACTGGCCAATTTGGAGCAGCGCGGTGGTGCGGCTATTTCGATTGAATCGGGCGATGGTCAAGTTTTCGATGCGATCGTCTTCGGCGAGCAGGAACCAAAAAAATGGATGGCGGGTAGCGAAGGATTCAAGCGAACTCAGGCATTCGCGATAGCGGACGAGGAGGCGACTCCTGGAAAGTTTGTGCATGTTGCGATGGTCTATCAAGCGGACGGGAAGATTCTGTTTTATCGAAACGGCGAGATGACTGGTAAGGCTTATAAGCCTGCTTCGCAGCAGCAAACATTTCGCGGTGGGGATGCGCACGTGTTACTTGGGTTGCGGCACACGGGAGGTGGTCGACCTTGGTTAACAGGTGACATCAAAAGTGCAGCACTTTATGACCGAGCACTCAGTGCGGACGAAGTGCGTGCCGCCTTTGAGTCAGACGGTAATACGATCACTCGGGCGCAGATATTGGCTGCCTTAACACCAGAACAACGCGTTGCACATGAGAAGGCAGTTGCGGAACTCGAGGAGGCGAAAGCCACGTTGGTTCGCGCGGAGAAGTCGGCACTCGAAGTGTCGTATGTGGGAACAAGGGTTCAGCCGGAACCGACGAAGCGACTGAAGCGAGGCGAGGTGACTTCGCCGGCCGAAGTGGTTGCGCCGGGAGCGCTCAGTGCAGTAGGCAGTATTAGCGCGGACTTTGGCCTTGCGGCAGATGCACCGGAAGCGGAGCGGCGAAGGAGGTTCGCGGATTGGTTGATTGACTCGCGCAATCCATTGCCAGCGCGTGTGATGGCGAACCGGATCTGGTATCACCACTTTGGGCAAGGCTTGGTGGCGACCCCTAACGACTTTGGAGCGGGTGGGGCAGCGCCAAGCCATCCTGAGTTGTTGGATTGGTTAGCGGTGCAGTTGATCGATGGTGGCTGGAAGTTAAAGTCGCTGCATCGCTTGATCGTCAGTTCAGACACGTACAGGCAATCATCGCAGTTTCAAGCGGAGGGGTCGTCCGTCGATGCGGACAATCAACTGCTATGGCGATTCAGTCCTCGGCGTTTGGAAGCGGAAGCGGTGCGCGATGCCATGCTGGTGGCGAGTGGCCAGTTGAATTCGAAAGCGGGTGGGGCGGGATTTCGTCCGTTTGTGACGACCGAGTTTAACGCGACCTTTTATACGCCAGTCGATCGCGATGAAGCGGACTTTAATCGTCGCACTGTCTATCGCATTAATATTAACAGTGGCAAAGATCCGCTGCTCGATGCTTTCGATTGTCCAGATCCGGGTGTTAAGACGCCGCGGCGCGGGGTGACCACCACTCCCTTGCAAGCGCTCGAGCTGATGAACAATGCTTTTGTTCAACGTATGAGCGGGAGGCTGGCAGAGCTGGCCCTTGAGTCGACGCGCGGCGACATGGGCCGCGCCGTTGAGTATGCTTATATGCGGACGTTGGGCCGTAAGCCGAATGTTGAAGAGGCTACTCGTGCGATCGTGGCAGCGAAAGAGCGTAGCTTGAAGAATGTCTGCTGGGCGTTGCTTAATTCAACGGAGTTCCTGTATGTACGATAACACTGAACCGCTTCCGCGCCGGCATTTTCTTTGGAACGCTGGAGGAGGACTGGGGGCCATCGCACTCGCCTGGATGCTCAATCGTGAATCGCAAGCTGGATCTAAAGTCAACGCCGAGCAACCTATTGGCGCGTCGCTGCCGACTCACTTTGCACCCAAGGCGAAACGTGTTGTGCAAATTTTCTGTGCGGGTGGCGTGAGCCACTTGGATACGTTTGACTACAAGCCCGAGTTAGAGCGGCTGGATGGTCAATCGTTAGAAGGGAAAGGCGAGAACTTAGGCTTTTTTGGGCAGCCTGGCCGCTTGATGAAGAGCGTTTATGAATTCAAGCGTCATGGCAAGTCGGGGGCGTGGGTGAGCAGCCTGTTACCCAATCTAGCCGGCTGCGTCGATGATCTTTGCTTCATCCATTCGATGGTTGCTAAAAGTAACAATCACACGCCAGCTGCGTTCCAGTTGAACAGTGGATTTACTTTGAATGGTTTTCCATGCATGGGTTCTTGGTTGAGTTATGGCTTGGGGACCGAGAACGAGAATTTGCCCGCGTTTGTCGTGTTACCTGACCCGCGAGGATTACCCGCCGGCGGGTCGATAAACTGGACAAGTGGTTTTCTGCCGGCGAATCATCAAGGAGTTGCATTTCGCACGAACTCGGCCGAGCCGGTAGCCGATCTGCGAACTCCGTCGAGCATTACTGCAGCGGCTCGGGAAGCGGATATGAAGTTGTTGGCATCGATGAACGGCGAGTTCGCTGCGGCGCATGCCGGCGATACCGCTTTCACCGCTCGCTTGCGTTCGTACGAGTTGGCGGCGCGAATGCAAATGAGTATTCCCGACGCTGTGAATTTCGCGGAAGAATCCGAATCGACTCAGCGGATGTATGGCATCGATGAGCCGGCTAACAAGGGCTTTGCGCGGAATTGCTTGACCGCGCGCCGGTTGCTGGAGCGAGGAGTGCGGTTTGTGCAAGTTCTCAATGGTGGATCGTTTGGTTCGCCGCGTATCAATTGGGATGGGCATGAAAACGTTAAGGAGAACCATGATGCTCAAGCTGCCACGATGGACAAACCTGTCGCCGCGTTGATTCGGGATTTAAAGCAACGTGGAATGTTGGAGGACACGTTGTTCGTTTGGTCGACTGAGTTCGGTCGAAGTCCTGCAACGCAAGGAATCGGATCGCCTGGTCGCGATCATCACCCGACCGCGTTCACTTGTTTTATGGCTGGAGCGGGTGTAAAGACGGGTATGCAGTATGGAAACTCGGATGAGATCGGTTACTTTGTCGGTGAAAACAAGGTGACCATTCCCGATTTCCACGCCACGATTTTGCATCTGCTTGGATTGAATCACGAGCAGTTAACCTACTACCACAACGGCATCAATCGACGGCTTACGGATGTCCATGGAGAAGTGGTTAAGGGGTTGCTTGCGTAGTGATTTTTGCAGAGATCCGATTGGGTATGGATGGTATTTGGCCCAACGCGGAAGGAATTGGAGTCACTCGCTTGCGCTTCGAGTTTGTAGTTGGAGGGGAGCCCGATGCTTTCGAGGTCGCCCGAAGATCTGCTATCGGCGTGGGCGTTTGGAGATTGTGAGTCCTCAGCGAATGGGTGCTTGGGCGTGGCTGGACAGAGCAGTTTGATTCGGAGCCGCTGATGAGAGCGCCTAGTTGGGTTGAAAAGATGGCCCTTGTTGCAGCTCGTCGCGTCTTTTATTGTGATGAGCAATGGGGATCGATTTCAACAATGGCTTTCCGCAACAGAAGAAAGACAAGATCATGCACCAGTGGTATCTGAGTTACGATGGCAAGCAGATTGGGCCGCTCGATTTGACGGCAGCTCGGGCTCAGTGCGCGCAGAATCGCAACGGATTGTGTTGGCGGCAGGGGTATGCGGAGTGGTTGCCGATCGGTCAATCGAGTGAGTTGCTGGATGTCGCAACGCTGCCGATGGCACCGCCGACTGCGCGAAGTCGCAATGCTGACGAGATCGATTACAAGATCTTTGGTGAAGACATGCAGTATGTCGAGATCGAGCTGGATCCAGGTGAGAGCGCGGTGGCTGAGGCGGGGTCGATGATGTTTAAGGAGTCGTCGGTGAGGATGGATACCGTTTTTGGAGATGGTTCCAAAGCGCAGTCGGGCGGATTGTTTGACAAGTTGGTCGGGGCGGGCAAGCGACTGTTGACGGGAG
>JANPLP010000179.1:0-1563 GCA_031426595.1 Planctomycetia bacterium
GCTAAAATGCCGATGATCGCGATGACCACCAGCAATTCAACCAACGTAAAACCCTTCCGAAACGATCTCTTCATAAAAACTCCTGTAATTCTCATTGCAATGCGATTAACATCGCCTGCGAACGAAACAAAGAAAAAAAACAAAAATGCATTCTAATCATAGGTATTCGAACTAACTTCGTCAATCGGAACCTTATAAAGTCTCTAATGGAAAAGGAATCTCCCATTATTCGGTTCGGTCCAACCCATAGCCGGTGTCGTTTAACCAGTAGCTGATGTCTGTAACCCGTAGCCGATGTCGTTAGACATTGGCGGAATCGCAACGAACATAGCCGCATGAGCCTCCTCCGAATTCTAACGAATTCGGCTACCCAGGTGAGAACACTCACGAAATCAAGCATTATTCGGTTCGGACCAACCAGTAGCTGATTTCTTTAACCCCGTAGCCGATGTCGTTAGACATTGGCGGAATTGCAACAGGCGTAACCGCATGAGCCTCCTCCAAATTCTAACGAATTCGGCTACCCAGGTGAGAACACTAGATAAATCGGACACTTCCCGCTGTACGACCTGGGAACGCGCAGCGCAAACCGTAAGACGGGCGATTCTTCCCGTCCGAAGATTCCTGGTTTGGACGGGCAAGAGTGCCCATCCTACACATACCACGCTCCGACTGTGCTTACGGGTCGGATTTCTCGTAGAACTTTGAAATATCAAGCCCCTGTCGGCGTTCTTCCTCCATGATTTGAACCCTCGACTCAAGTCTTTCAAGTCGGCGTTGCAGTTGGGGAATTTGGTCGACAGGATCGACGACAAAGACGGGTCGCGGAACCGCAGGGTATCCGAGATGACGCTGCATCGCGGCGAACAAATAGAGGATGTCTTTTCGACGATTGGCGAACGCGATGCGCCCTTCCTTGTCACCGAAAAGAATCGCGTAATCGAGCGGCGGAGAATCAGGGTCGATCCGTCCTTGACGGTACTGGACAAACGCTTCACTGCGTCCGTAGATCAAATCGGCTAGATCGACCAACCCCAATTGCCGTCGAACGACCAAAATCCATTCTCGCCAGTTGGAATCGTAACCGGCGTCTTCCGACATCGCTTTGAGCCCACGATCGTAGTTCAAACGGTTGCGGCACATCGCTTCAAACTGATAGAAGAAGATCCCTTGGGGGTTTTCGCTTGTGCTTCGATACTCTGCTTCGCCTTGTAGAATGCGAAAGGCCATTTGGGTATCGAATCGACCTCGATCCGATTCCGATTCACCGATCAAGAATGCTTGCCAAGGCGAAAAATAATGGCTCAACTGCCGCATCCCCACCGCCATGACTCCGCGATGCTTGAGCTCCGTTGCCAGGAAGCTAATCGCCATCGGCAGTTTGGTGGTCGCCAGCATCTCGTGATGCACCTGTAACAACAAGTCTTGCATCGGAATTCCGTCCGCGAATCGCTCGCACAGAGTGCGAAACAAATATGCTTGCTCGACGTATTCTTCTCGAGGTAAAGTCATCAGCAGATAGTCGCCTTTCACGTGGCGAAAGCGGCTAGTGCATGGTCGAAC
>JANPLP010000180.1:0-4132 GCA_031426595.1 Planctomycetia bacterium
ACGCGACTAAAGGAACAAGGCATCATCGATGCCGAGACCACCATCGATGGCGCAGCCGACTTGGTCACGGCAGTGGAAGCGGCGTCGGGCAAAGCGGTTGGAATGTTTGATCAACCACCCATTTCGATCGACGGCCTGCGCAAAACTATCGAGGGCATTCAATCCTCCATCATCGCTATCGACCCAACACAGTTATTGCCCCGAGCTGAGATCGATCAGTTGTGGCGACAAATTGAACTAGCGGCGAAGGAACAGAACGCTTCGCTTTGGGACGTCTCAGCAACCATCTCCATCGTTGCTCTGAATCAGTTGCACTCGGTCGGCAAAGGTTCCGTTGTCGGTCTTGAAGTCGTCGGAGACCTGTTCCAGCAACATATCATCGAGCACTACTGGAATGGTCTGCGAGCCATCGAACGGAACGGACTGATTGCCACGCTGAGCAGCGCTAGCAA
Organism: Planctomycetia bacterium; assembly: GCA_031426595.1. Taxonomy (GTDB): domain Bacteria; phylum Planctomycetota; class Planctomycetia; order Pirellulales; family Pirellulaceae; genus Aureliella. Next base: position 453 of record JANPLP010000180.1, read on the forward strand.
ACCATACCTGGAGGCGGTGTGGGCGAACTTCACCATCGATCGAAAGACCTGGACCGAGCAATTGCTTTCCGGTGAGTTGCTCAAGTGGGGCTGGAGTCAGGTGAGCTGGCCCAAGCTTACAAGCCCCAGACCATCGGCATCAAAGTAGAGCAGGGCCCGTGAACCCCGTTGCCTACTTCGACACATTTCCGGTAATTGCCGCTTCTGCAGTCGGTGTTTCCTTGAGATCCGTATGCACGATGATGGCTTGCCGGAAAGAACCCTCTTTGTCACCGGTCGCAAAGTCAAAAGGAATCAAGTGCGCCGCCTTAGAATCCGACGATGGTTTGAAAACAAATCGCGGATCAGCGCACTCAATCTTCTCGATCTTGAACGGCGTTTTGGCTTTAATCAGCAGTCGCTCCGACCGCGTTTCGCCGGCTTTGATGGTGCCCAACTGCAATCCCTGCACATAAAGTGGCGGCACCACGTTGGCGCGCACAGGAAGTGTTACTCGGTTGGATTGCGCTTCGTTAGTTACGAGCACGATCTCATCGGAAAACTCGCCAGCCGGCGCATCATCTTTCAAACGGACATCCATTTGGTATTCGATCTTGCCGCCAGTCGCAACCTTTGGCTGACTTAACTTGACCGCAAGATGCTCATTCTTGCTCAGCACATCGTTGATTTCCCATTTGGCACTTCCCAAATAGGCAATCTTCACATCGGTTAGCTTTTCAGTACCAAGGTCAACTTCGCCAAACTGAATTTCTCCAGGCATAGGAACAATGTCCGATCGAATGCTCCCCTTAACCAGCAACTGCAACTCGGCTTGAAAAGGCCTATCAAAAACTACCGTAATGACTGCTGACCGAGCACCCACAAAGTCACTAGTCCTGAACTCAGCCACAATGGAACTCTGCTCATAAGTCTTTACTTCGTCTTTGCTAACGCGAGGCGCAGTGCAGCGGCAACTCGTCCGAACCGAAGCTACATGCACGTTCTCTTTGTACTTATTCGTGAACTTGAATTCGAACTCGGTCTTCGCACCGCGCGGAACAACTCCAAAGTCATGGGTCGTGACTTCGAACATGTCGCGAGCCCACTGCTGGGCACCGGCGGGAGTTGCGGCCACCAAAAGCGCGATTACAGTCAAGTACAGAGACACAGTTTTGAAGATCCAAGCTTGGGGAATACTATCTTTGTTCATCAAACTGCCGTTCATCCGTAAAGTTCGCGCCAAGAGCCTATAAGAATTGATTCGGGGAAAGTACAACCTGCAATCAAGCATATAGGTTAGCGATTAACAGTTGCTGAGGGCAAGCCGAATCAACCTTTTGGAAGTTCAATCGCTTGCGGCGTGACGGCCAGCAAGTTTGGCGTTACATCCGCCTCCACTTGCCCTGTTGCCCAGCGCATACCACCGATCACAATGGCTTGGAATAGTGGGTTTGACCAAACGTCCTCTCGGTGGCCCATCGATGTGTAAAAGACACGGCCTTTACCGTGCTTACGAGCCCAGGTAGCAGGGTAGGGCGGTCGCACATAATCTTGACCTTGCATCCCTGCAGTCTCTTGGACCAATAGCACATGCAGGTCAGCCGCAAAGTTCTTGAGCGAGTACCACTCTTCGTTTAGCTTGAATTCGGCTTGCGTACCAATACCAGGGAACTTGGAATCGACAATTCGCATCTTGGCTTCTTGTTGCGGGCCATGGCTAATGAACTCGCCACCCAACATCGCAATGTAGGGATCAGGTGTCTCTTGCAGCTTTCGACGGTCACCTGGAGAATGAAAAGTATCGCTAGCACAATGACTTCCCAAAAAACCTTTGCCAGCAGCAATTGCATCAAGCAGGTTTTGCTTGCCTGCCTTCGACATCGGCGGCGTCTTATCATTGCCGGCTTGGGTTAAATCTTCGGTCGTGTAGAAAAAAAATGCGGCATACTGATCCAAATTTGAATCAAACACCGTTCCATCTTTGGTCGCTTCAATATCAAAGCCAGCTTCGCCCGCAAATTCTTTTAGGACGCGTTCCGCATACGCGGGAGAGTCACCCTCGCGCTTTACGACCGAGTGTTCGAAACCCGTGGACTTTGTAAAGAAGAGTATCTTCGGCCGAGCAAGAGGAGCCGCACCGCTCGAGGCTTGCACAAAGAAAGGACTTACCGCAGCCAACGCTGCGCTTGCCTTGAGAAGTTCGCGACGCGTTTGTTTAGAAGCTTGCATGATCTCTTCGCCTTTAAAAGAAGACGTGTTGCTATACCAGCAACACGCACTGAGATGCATTGAAAAGCCAAGCAATTGTCGCTGGGCTTGACAATTCATTTCGTTCAAACTCAGCGGCGGTCAGCGATCGTCGCGCGAGTAGTTACCTCGGCGTCCACCGTTATCACCGCCGCGACCTCCGCCTCCGTTTCCACCACCGTAACCTCCGCCCCCGCGCCTTTCGCCATCCCGTCCACCGCCGCCGCCACCATAACGTCCACCTCCGCCTCCGCCGCGCGGACGCTCTTCGCGAGGTCGAGCTTCGTTGACGGTTACTCGGCGTCCCACAATTTCTCGTTCGTTCAAGCCCTCAATCGCTGCGTTCGCCTCCTCGGCGTTCGCCATTTCGACGAATGCAAAACCACGCGAACGCCCCGTATCTTGGTCCATCACAATCCCAACCGACGTGACTTCACCGAACTTTGAAAAAGCGTTGCGAATGTCCTCTTCGGTCGCTCGAAACGACAAATTGCCAACATAGATACTCGTCACCTTCAAACCCTCAACTAAAACAGCGTTAGCAACTATCGAGTAGCCAGATCGCAAAATTCATGCTGACTCAAAGCAACCGTATAGCGACACCGATATGCTTCGAATCTGCGCGACACCCAAGACGGGATTATGAAAGCCGTTAATGCATGAGTCAATCTATTCCGTCGCTGAATTGAAACTTTTCCAGCAAGGAACTTGCTCGGCACCGCAAGCCGAATGCAGGTCGCGGCACCATTAGTTTCTGATTCACTTTCCGGCACTCGGCAGTTATCAATCGACGCTGCATACCTATAAGATCGACTTACGAGTTGGCCTTGAGCGCAGTCAAAGCCGCCTCATAGTTCGGCTCGCTGGTCACTTCGGGCACGATCTCACTGTAAACAACCTTACCAGACTTATCGAGCACAAATACGCTGCGGGCTAGCAATTTCAGTTCGTCGATCATGACTCCGAACGATTCGCCAAATGCGCCGCTTTGATAGTCGCTGCCAACTTTCATGTTTTTAACATCTTCAGCACCACAAAAGCGATTCTGAGCAAACGGCAAATCGCGGCTGACAGTCACCGCATTTACCTTGTCACCCATCGAACTTAACTCTTGGTTGAACCTTTTTGTCTGGATCGCGCATACACCTGTGTCCAAAGAGGGAACCACCGAAAGAATGGTAGCTTTGCCAGCCAAATCGCTGTTGGTAATCGTCTTCAATCCGCCTTCGAAGAAGTGGAGTGTAAAGTTAGGAGCAGCCGAACCTGCTGCCACTTCGCTCCCTAACAAGGTCATCGGGTTACCCTTAAACGTAATGATGCCTTTTCGTGCCATGATCCGTATTCCTTAGTCTTTTCTGCAGCCTTGGAGTTTAAAGGTTCACCCCAACATGAGGCGAACTTCGATGGAAAGATAGGCGATCAACATCACCCAACTAGCAAGATGGTAGGCGAAT
>JANPLP010000181.1:0-4776 GCA_031426595.1 Planctomycetia bacterium
CTCGCAGCAGATCATGTTTCATGCTGACCAACTAACAAGTTCCATTCAAACCTTCTCGAACCCGCTGCGGAATATGACTGAGATACGCAGCCAACTAAAGCAAGTCGATCAACTGCGATCGGAACAAGATGGCTTGCAAAAGCAGTTCGCGACACTCGCCTCTATCCTTCCAAGTCTGTCACAAGAAATTCAAGCGGCCAGCGCTCGAGACCTAGCCGCTCTTCGCGCAAAATCAAAACGGGAATCCGACGCGCTACGTAGCGAACTTGCCGAGCAACTGGTGCTCGAATGGACCTCACAGCTACTTGATCGCCAACGCAAACTGACCCAAACACTCGCCGTCGTCTTTAATAACACTCCCACCGGCAATCCGTTCAATGTCGATGTGCGTGAACTCACTGCCAGTCCCTCCGCGGTGCGAATCTCCAGAATCGAAGCAGACGGAGTGTTCGTCGAATCCGAACAGTCAGTCGATTTCATTGCAACGGGCGAATTGGCTCTTGCCCAGCAAACGAACTTCCAGCTTGCACCGCTGACGTCGTGGTCCATCAAGTATCATGAAGCAAGCATTGGAACAACTCTGAATCTCATCAGCCTACCTGAGAATGAGGCATGGCAAATCCGCGCGAATGCACACGCCTGCCAAGCACCGATTTTGTCCCCCAGCGATCGTAGTTCAGCAACCGCCACTCTGTCCGCCGCCATGAGCCAGATCGAGTCGCAGCCCAAGTTACTGACAGTGGATGCAAGAGTCGATCGCGCGAACCTGAACGGTTCCGCAAAGATCAACGTAACTGAACTCGATGCTCTAAAGAAATTACCTTGTGCTGGCAACGCCGATCTGGCAGCCACCACTCTAAACTCTTCTGCAACATTCGCCACTGCATCGCCGACCGATCCGCGTGCCGAGCTGTGGATCGAAGTCGAACTCGCAGGAAGCTTGCTGGATCCGCGATTAACGCTGAGAAGCGAACTGCCCGCCGAGTTCATCGATGGAGTCACTGAACAGATTCAACGTCGACTGGAGAATCACTGCACAGAGTCTGAATCAAAGCTGGCCGTCGCTGTCGATGAAAAACTCGGCGAGCTCAAAGCCAGTTTAGAGCGACATGTGCTGCAGGCCCAGCAAACTGTCGCCCAGCAGCAAGCCACCTTGGCCGAGATGCATGCTAAGCTTGAACAGAATTTGCAAACTCGCGAAAGCTACGAATACGCTCGTCGCCCAACCGCTCCAACATCAAATCGCTAATTGCAAGCCGCTCTCTCTCACACCCGCGCCCAGCTCCCCGCTGCTCAGCGTGGGTTGCATGCGAGTCTGTATAACATTACGAAGTTCAAACTCCCAAACTGTGTGGAACCAATCCGCTTTTCTGCACAGGTGCCAATTTTCGGGCGAACAACTCGAAGCTTCCGCACAACGGCATGCTAGCATCGAATCCAGAGCTGACTTTCGCTCGAATTACATGAAATCCAAGTGTCGCGCTAGCACAAGAGCCGCTCGCACAGCCGCGCTAAAACCAGCTCGACGTCGCTGAGCTCAGGATACTGCATGGTCACGCATCGAACACGCTTGCCTGTAGTTGCGAACTTGGCGGATGGTGTGAACGGAACAGAATCGTGAATGCCGCGCATCTCCTACGACTCTGGCAGTCGCGTGAAGACGACCGCACCGCATTGGATGTAGGCCTCTGACCTATGCAGCAAGGTAATATAGTAGATCGCTACGACCGACCGCAGTAAAACCACTGAGCACCCCTGTATTGGTACGCGGTAGAGCGATGGGACTAATCGAACGCCTCTAGAATGCACTTGGTATGCGCGTTGGGTGGCGTCCATTCCTTCAACGGGCTTTATCTACATCCTGTCTCGTTGCGGCTGCGAACGCCAAGGTCACTTACGCTCTCTTCGACTCGTGGCTTACCGGATTTACCATCCTCAACATGGAAGCGGTGTGTTATTCAGAGTCTCGCTAAGGTGATTAATAATTAAACTGAAATTGGGCGCGGAGTACGTGGCCATCGAACTGCTGGTATGGCGCGACCGAAGCGGCCGTGGCGGCCGTCGTGTTGGTCCGGTCGGTCATCAGGTAGGCCAGCGTCAGGTCGGTGGCCGTGTTGATTTGCCACTCATTGCCCAGTTCCCACTCGTTGATGTGGGCAAACGGCGCGTTCCGTTCGCTCTTGTAACCGCCCTCGTAGTAGGACCAGCGGGCAAATGGGTAGTTAATTCCCAGTCCATTGTCCGCTTTGTAGTTCACCATGGCGTAACCGCCTTTTAAGGCTCGATCTTCGATCGCTGTCTGCGCTGCGTTGAGCGCCGGGCCTCGGCCCACGTTCCACTCGGTCTGAAAACCCAGCGGCTGCGGATACCAGACCCACGTGGCACCTATGCGTTTGTCGTTCCAGCCGTTATTGTCGCCGGTTTCCAGCGTCCCGACCGGCCGAAAGCTTCCTGCGCCCGCGCCCAAGGGACGAATGCCGGAGGAGAGCACCACGTACTCGCCTATGTAGCCCTGCAAGCTGGTCTCCATCCGCTGGCCGCTGCAGAACTGGTAGGGAATGGTCAGCCGCGAGATCACATGCAGGTTGTCGTTCTGTTCTTGAAAGGACCCTCCTTGACCATTGTACGTGCCCAGAGCGAACACGCCGTAGTTGCCCGAACCCTTGAGGCCCTCGTCGATGACCTCTTTGAAGAACGTCTGAGCGTACTTGGGGGTGTAGTAGAAAAACACACCTAGATCCCGCTCGTTCCGAGCCGCGCTGTTCAATGCGTCGGCGCGGTCCAAAGGCATCCGGTTTTGGCTGGACTGCATGTTCTCCCAACCATAGGGAATTTTTGATTGCCCGACGCGAAGTCGAAACTCCTTTTCGCAATCCAAGTAAACATCCCCATACAAATCGCGCAGTTGAACGAAGTGATTCTGATCGGTGCTGCCGGTCGGAGTATTAGCAAAGTCGGGTTGGAAATAAACATACAGGTGCTCGTGCACGTCCCCGAAGAAAATTAACCGTGCGCGGCGGATTAAGAAGCTCTGGTCTTCCGCGACCGACCGGTCCCCCACGTAGTGCGCTGGCGCCGAGGGGTCGTTTTCGAACAGTTCCTGATTGAAGCGGACCTGGGTGTAGCCGCGAAACGCTACCTTCTCGTACCACTTCTTCTCTTTTTTTTCTTCGGGTTTCTTTTCCCCGGAGTTCTTATCCTCGAGCTTGGTGTCCGCGGATTTCTTGCCATCCTTGGAGGTGGTTGCCGCCAGCTCCTCGGTTCGCCGTCGATCGTGGTCGGCGATCATTTTCTCGACCTCCGCTTTGGTTAGCGGTTTGTCGGGATCCAGGATTGCCTCCTTGTCACTGGATGGGTCGGCCTGCGAGGCGGCATACGGATCGGCAGGGACCTGAGGGAGCTCCGCCTGCGGCGAGGCGCTAAATAGGGTGTAACGTTGCGGTACTGCAGAAGTGACCACAGCGCCAGACGTTGACAGATCGCCGCCGGTAGGGATTTGTGCAATCACCGAGCCAGCGAGGCTAGTGCACCAAAGATTCAAAACTACACCGTACCATTTCATGGACGCTTCCTGTACTTTTGTCTTCCGAGAAATCGACGCTAGCAAATAGGGAGCGAGGTACGCTAGCAGCGTGTTCCTTGCCTGCTGATTTCAAAATGCAACTAACAACATCGATGCAGTTGCAAATCTCGAATTAACCCTAGTGCAATCGTAAATCTGATTGCGAGTTAGCCGCGTTTTTTTAGATATTTTAGCCTTGCTCCACTAGGCACTCACGCAAGACGCTTTACTAGCAAGCGAATCTTACCGCTCGCGAGTTATAGAACGCCGGTATTTACTTATACATCAGCCGCGTCTTATTTCCGCTTTGAATTTCGGTCCGGACCACCTCTTCCCGCTGCGGGCGATGCCATAGCAAACAACGCTAACCACTTGCCCAAGCATACGAAAATGAATCGCTCCTGCCGCTACCATTAATAGCTACGCGACTCTAACCGTTATGAAGTGGTTAAGCTGACTCATTCGGCACACTCCGGCTGGCCAAAACTAACGATCTTCGATATTCCTCAAAAACGTCTGCCACATTGTGATCACGCGAGCCTTCTCCGTATCAACAACACCGCACGCTGCGAAGAACTTTAGATATGGCCGGGCGCCTTCGCTTTTCGTACCGCCTGAGACCGCACGCCTCTGCTGCGCTATCGCTACCGTCTCGCTCGCTTGTAATCAATTATCAGTGCTTCCTCACCCCGTCAGATCCGCGATGTTACGCACGCGGCTGTATCACAGGGTAGGCACGCCGACTTACTCGTGCACTTGCTCAGTCGACAAGCTACCAGCCATCTGGTCCGTAACCAAACAGCTTCCATTCACTGACCATAATTCGACTCCTCGCGATACAACTTGATTTCACTGATAACAGCTTTCGCTAGAAGTCCGATTTCCTTCTCCGTGTCATCCAAAATCGATTTAGTAAGCTGTTCAGTAACGACATTCTCAAGCTTCAACTTTTGAACAACCTCCTCAACACAAACCTGTGTAACCCTCTCAACATTCGCGTTTCCAAATGCCATATTCGTAGCAAGTTCTTCCACACATGCTTCAAATGTCTCCATTTCTATTGCCTCAGCGTCCTCGCCCAACAACAGACTGGCGACGTATCGCTTTACCTGCACATCCCTCGGGCTATCTGGGAGTAACATGATTCGCTTAACCAAATAGCTATTCTGACGATCCGAATTCACGTAAGGGATGGCTTGCGTGAGAACAAAAGT
>JANPLP010000182.1:0-5996 GCA_031426595.1 Planctomycetia bacterium
GTAAACTTCAGCAAGTTCACCGCGCAACCTTCGTGGCTGTTACAGAACATGGCGGAAGGGACGAAGTCGCAGATGTTCTTGCCGATCGCTTCGCAAAACTCGTAACCAAAGATCTGCTGTGCCGCGTTGTTGATCGATTCGATACTACCATTAGCGTCGAAGGTGATAATGCCTTCCGCCGCGGTTTCCACAATCGCTTGCGTGCGGCGTACTTCATCCTCGAGCGCCGCTGCCATTTGCGTCAGCGTTGCATTGGATTGATAGAGTTGACGACTGCGTTCCTCAAGTAAGCGTTCGGCTTCTTTACGCGCCGAGCGTTCTCGTAGGACGAATCTTTCAAGAACTTCGTTGGAGACCATACGACTTAACCACCACCCTGAATCGACTTACCAGCCATTGATCTAATTGTTTACCCAAGTTGCACCTAACTGTAGACAGACTTATTCCGCGGATCCCTTGGGTAACCGCGGACGTAGCGAGAACTTGGCATGCGTCCCTAGTTCACCGTCCAAATCGACGCGCGTGACTGAGAGATCCTCGCCGAAGTGCTCGATGCAGGCTTCAATTAAACCGAGTGCGAGATCGGCAAAAGGGCGCGAAGATTTGTACACCACATCCAGGCATCCTTCGTCGGTTGCCGGGAAACGGAACGTAGGCAACTCCGCGTCGGGAGTTAGCTTTTTGACTTCGACGTGGATCACATCCTCGACACGCACCAGCATCTCGAAGGTCGATGTCACCCGTTCGAAAGCCTCAGGATAACCCTGTAGGAATTTGCCAAACATGCGCTTGCCAAATCCTCGGACCAACTCTGACTCAGGCGAATCGGTAAGCTTACTCAACTCGCCTACCATTGCAGAAAGATAGCGGTGATCGTAAGTTCCCACCGAGGTGAAGCCCGCTTGGTGAAATGGGCACCCGCGCATGATTACTTGATCGGCGACTTCCATGCCAAAGCCGGATTCGACTAGTTCCAGAAACTCCGTGAAGATGACACCCTTCATGAGCAGGCTTTCTGTTTAAGTAGATGGGAGTTGCGGCTGAGCCTATATCTCTGTGCGCGGCGCTCAGTTATTGCTTGGCGATGTGCACCAAGAGTTCAAGCTCAGTTATCAACTGGTCAAAGTGCAGCGGCTTGTGCAGAACCGCTGTAACATTGAGTTGCTTCATGCGGGTCGTCAACGTCACCGCAGTCCGACCGGTTAAAACGATGATTGGCGTTTTGCAGGTTGCCGGGTTTGTGGCTAAACATTCGATCAGTTCATCGCCAGTGGCGAGCGGCATCGAGATGTCAGTGATGATCACATTCGGTTTCTCGGTCACAGCCGACATAATGCCTTGCATGCCGTGATAAGCGCGCGTTAGCCTCACCTTGTAAGGTCGAAAATTGCGTTCCATCGCCGCGACGATATTCGGATCGTCGTCGACAAAAAGTATCCTGGGCCACGCGACTTCGCGTATGCCCGAATGCGAGGTGGTTGGAATCGTTTCCACGCCAAATGCATTAACAGTCATTTCGCCACCGTTTAAGTAGAGAGAGTTGATTGGCTTCGCATTGACCTTTGTGCGCGTCCCTGGGGCGTGCGGTTGCGCACTTCTCGAAGCTACTGCAAACCTAGCTCAACTTCGCGCTGTCTGTCGTAAAGGCTGTCGAACGAATTCTTGTTTGCGGGATTCTTCAAGAAAATGGCGCCTCTGTGCCAACTCTATGCTGCCCATTGCAGTGCTGCTCCGATCCATGAACTCAGCCGTCGCACTAAATGAAACGAGAGCTCATGCCGCTTGGTCGGAAAAACTGATTGGCGTTACGGCTGGGATGATTGTGAGACTAGAAAGAGCGTTAGCGGTTGTGACAGCATGCACGCTGCAATATTTGTACACAGAGGGAGAAATTCAGTTCGGTCTAGCTCGATAGTGGAGCGCGATAGTCTAGCGCGATATAGTTAGCTGCGGGCCAGCTAGATCAAGCGACTGAGGTCGGTCAGTGCGATGGGCTCCCGAGATGTGAACGGTTCGCCATAACGAGTACCAATCATTTTCCCCCAGTAAGCCGCTTCATCGCGCAGGCGGTCAAGCATCGTCGGGACAACATGTTCCTTACCGGTTGTGAACTGGCTCACGTAACAAGCGATCGAACTAGCTTTCGCGTTCCATTGGTCGCTGATGTCGAGCACAAAAGCGGGCTGCGCGACATGTTTCAGATGCACGCAGTAGTAATGAAAAACGCGACTCGGATGAAACGGCTCACCTGGCATGTCACTCTTCGTCAGCTTCGACCAAAATCGAGCCGCCTCGATCAATTGAGTCGCGGCCAAATGATCTGGATGCGCGTCTTCCCAGTATGGCGCGAACAACCATTTTGGGCGCACACGCCGAAAGACTGACGCCAATTGAGCTCGCGCTTCAAGCGTCGGTTCCAAAAAGCGATTGCGCAGTCCCAAGTTCTCACGCCATGTAACCCCCAGCGCGCGACTTGCCGCTGCAGTCTCAGCCGCCCGTGTAACCGGATCACCGAACGGGGTTGGTTCTCCATTGGTCAAATCCAGGATGCCGACCTTCCATCCCAGACCAATCATCTTGGCAATGGCGCCTCCCATGCCAAGTTCCGCGTCATCGGGGTGGGGAGCAATCACGAGCATGTCGAGCGATACATCATTCACTTGCAGTCCCCTGTTCGCCTGACTTGGGTTTTATTGACTCTTCGGTCGTTGACGTAACTGACGCGGCGGTCGTGGATGCGCCGCTTGATTTCAGCGGCAAGATCACACAAGCGGCCTCGTCGGAGTTGCGCATCAGTAGCCGATCGCCGCTCAGCGCAGCAGTATTCCAAGTCACATCACCAATCACGGGCAACGTCGCCAACTCCCGAAACTCTTTCGAATCCGCGGCGACTAGTACTAGAGAACCGTTCTCAGCAGTGATCAACAATTCGTTGCCGAGCAATAGCACTTGGCCATGCCGATAACGACCTTTCTTCCATAGACGTTTACCATTGCTGAGATCCACGCACTCGAGTATCCCGTCATTTAACCCGAACGCACAACCATCTTTGATCACGCAACTCGTGAACTTTGTCCGCAATACTCCTTCCACTTTCCACAGTGATTTTGTCGACCAAGCTCCTGCCTGCAGCGCAATTTCAATGACTTGCGCACCGCTGCCATAGCCCTTGGTCATCAACACTCGCGTATCATCGATTGCGATCGGCTGCGACACGTTTGCGTCCCCATTACTATGACTCGGCCAGGGTTCTGACCAGAGTGTCTTCCCGTCCGCAATTGCAAAGGCGCTTAGCTTTGCCTCGCTGACATACAGGATCTGACGCTGCCCCTGCAGAGTCACCACCGTCGGCGAAGAATAGCTGATCTGATCGTCCCCTGCGCGCCATACTTCGGCGCCTGTCTTCGCGTCGAAAGCAATCAACGATTGCATTGGTGAAGCGGAGGTACCGCCCAGTGGAATGACAACTTTCCCATCTATTGCCAATGCCGATGGGCTGCGTCCCCAGGTCACCTTAGATTCGAACTCCGATTGCGTCGATCCGGTAATCTTGAGCAGGTCGACCGACCAGATGCGTGCACCGGAGCGCATGTCGAGGCACACCAATTCACTAACTGCAGACATCGCGTAAACTCGACCATCATAGATCGTGGGAGTAGCGCGAGGCCCAGTGCCCCCAAGAGCATTGAAGTGCAGCCCGGGAATTGCATAGTGCCACAATAGTTTTCCAGTATTCGCGTCGTAGCAACTAATCCATTCCTCTTGCTCACGCTGCTCCATCGTGTAGGCCGCGTCACCCTGCACTGCGAAACCTGACCACCCTTTGCCAATAGGCTGCTTCCACAGGATTCGTGGTTCATGGGCTTGCCAGTCCGTTTCGATTTCAGTGGCAAGCAGCGTGGAGTTCGCATCGGGACCCAAGAATTGTGGGTAGTCGGTCGCTCGCGGCGCGAAGAACTCATCCAATGGAGATGCGTTGGTGGTTTCTGCATCTGGCAGTGCAGCCGACTCAGACCAGCGCCAAGCAAACTGCGGAACGATCTCCGCGTCGACGCGAACAACCCGAAACATCGCTAGAAATCCAGCTACAAATGCAATCGGCACAAGCAACAATGCTAACCAATTGCGGCGGTGACTGGTGAGCATCGCCCCCAAGACCGAAAAGCCCCACGCCGCCAAGGTCATTAGATAAGTGAGGACATTCTGCAATCCAAAATCGGAAGTTTCAGCCCCCCAACGCAACCATACTAGGCCGATGAGAAAGCATACCGATACGACCCAGGGCATAAAACGCCACCATACAAGTGGGTGCGTTCCCGGTTTCAAACCGCCTTCGGAGGTCTGCATACTCACAAACAAGTTCCTTCGCGTAACAGCGTTGATCGAAAGTACTGCATCTCGTCCGTAATGCGGGAGCGGGCCTGCTAGTCTTGTATTGCCACGGTTAAAGTCTACGATACATATGCATATTCGCCTACGGCAGACGAATCTTGACTGCCGCGGCGCTCACCGAATTCCCCTGCAATTAAAAATAAATGCCTATGACCGATGGACAACTCGCGAATGATCTCGCAAAGCTTCGTGCGAACATGGAATTGGCTGTCTTAGGTAAACCGGAAGTTGTCAAACTAGTAGTTGTTGCCTTGTTAGCGGGCGAGCATATTTTGCTCGAAGATGTTCCCGGAGTTGGCAAGACGCTTATTGCCAAGTCGCTGGCGCGCAGCATTGATGGCAAGTTCACACGCTTGCAATTCACTCCCGATTTGTTGCCTAGCGATATCACGGGCAGCAGCATTTACAACACCGCCAGCGGCGAATTCACTTTTAATCATGGGCCTGTGTTTGCTAACGTTGTGTTAGCGGACGAAGTCAACCGAGCTCCACCACGGACACAAAGTGCTCTGCTGGAAGCGATGGGCGAAGGCCAAGTCAGCGTAGACGGTCAAACTCATTTACTTCCCGATCCGTTGCTCGTCATCGCAACGCAGAACCCGTTCGAGTTCGAGGGAACCTACTTGCTCCCCGAAAGCCAACTCGATCGTTTCCTGCTGCGCATTACCGTTGGCTATCCGGAAAGAAGGTTCGAACGGGAATTGCTGCAATCGCATCGCATGGGTGAACCGGTCGATGAATTGCAACCAGCAATATCCCTTTCTCAAATTTTGAATGCTCAGAAGCATGTGCGGGCGATCGCTTTCGAAGCCTCGCTTGTTGAGTACTTGCTAGACATCGTGCATGCCACGCGAGAGAATTCGCAGGTTCAGGTTGGCGTAAGCACACGCGGTGCGCTGGCTTATTTCCGCGCGGCCCAGGCCCGCGCCGCGGTCGAGAATCGCGACCATGTGATTCCAGACGACATTAAGCAACTCGCGATTCCAGTGCTGGCGCATCGCATTGTGCCGCGTGGTATGCTACCTGGCGCCGACCGTCGTAGTGCCGAAGATGTCATTCGTAAGCTGCTCCAAAACATCAAGGTCCCGACGTAGTTGTTCGACATTGCGCTGCACCTGCTTGGGTCCAGCGTCCCCTCTTCTCCTCTTCTCGCGTCAAACATTGTCATGGATCAGCCTTCGCAGCACATCGCTGATCGTTATCAAATTGAACTTACTGCCAATTGGCAAAAGTGGTTTGATTTTGATTCGTTCAATGTTCCGTTAGCGGGTGAGTTCCGGCAGGCAACGCAGCATGATTTTCTACTCGACAGAACTCCCGCAAGCATCTGGCCCGGTTTGATGTTGCCCGATTCTTTGCCGATCCTCGGCAACGAATACGGTGACTGGATTTGTGTCCGCATCAATGCACAAAGTCAATTCGGCGAACTGATCCATTGGTACCACGGGGGCGGAGATTGGATACCTGTCGGCAACTCGATTGCGGAAGCCGTTCTGCATGACGCTGTCGATCAGTTCCGACCTCGCACAGGACAAGTCCTTCGTGGCGCAGCAGAAAGTACTGAACCGGATCATCTCGCTGCTAAGTTGAGGGGGGCTAATGCC
>JANPLP010000183.1:0-5440 GCA_031426595.1 Planctomycetia bacterium
GTTTGAGAAGTTTGCAAAAATGGTGTTAACTCCTCCGTACGATACATTGGCGGGTGATGGACAGACTCAAGTTGGTACAGCTATCGTCGCCGATGACGTAGCGGCCGTACTGGTTACGGTCGTCGATAGTAAGGGTGAAGCGAATGCATTTCGCTTCGTGCTTATCAAGCAATCGTTGCCGCCATATGAAGATTGCTGGATGACGGAAGCTGTACAAATTGAATCATTAGCAGCACCTGCAGGCAGTAGTGTGCCCCGGAACCGCGAGGAATCCGTTGATCGATGATACACGCGAATTCGATCAACAGGTCCTAGAGCGCATCGCTTTCCGAGACGAGGATGCGCTGAGCGAGCTAATGAAACGCTACGGTGATCGTGTCCAAGGTCTATGTGAGCTGATTGTGGGTGATTTGTTGGATGCTGACAGCGTTACGTTGGACGTGTTTCTCGAGATTTGGAATCGTCCGTCAGCTTATGACCGCGCCCGCGGGACATTGAAGACATACCTTCTGACTCTCGCTCGCAGCCGTTCGATCGATCGACTCAGAGCAAGGGCAGCGCGGCAGCGGCAGCAAGAAAAGTATATTGATCTTTCTAGCATATCGGATTGTACCGAGACCATGGATACACCTGAGTCGCAGACGTTGGAACTTGAAAGACGACAACGCATCCGCGCTGCTGTCGATCAGTTGCCAACCGATCAACAACAAACATTGCAGTTGGCCTTCTTCAGTGGACTGACGCATCGTGAAATTTCCGAACGACTGAAAATGCCGTTGGGGACGGTGAAAAGCTACATCCGTAAAGGCCTGCTGCGGTTGCGCGAGGCACTCTCCACACAACTTGAAAAAGGTGAACTCCAGTGACATGCTCTGATGTGCAAGAGGTCATCGTCGAATTCATGCTTGGAGAGCTCGATGATCGCGAACAACAGCGAGTGGAACAGCACTTGGCGACTGGGTGCGAAAGCTGCAAGCAGTCATTGTTAGAGATTCTCGAAGGCGTAGATCTCTTATTCGAAATCGGACCGACTGCAGAGCTGCGAGGGGATCGGGCCGCTGCAATTCTGGCCAGAGCCAGAGTTTTGCATGCTGAGCAAGCGATCGATCGTAACGCAGGCTTTGTCTGGCGGCGAGAATGGCCGACGCTAGCTGTCAGCCTGATGGCGTTGGCTGCCGGGTGGCTATTGGCTGCGACAATTTGGCCCCTTTTGAAATATTCGCAAGAACCTAGTCATTCAAGTGGGCAGACTGCAGGGTCGACCAAACTGGGTGATCAACGGCCTGTTAGCGTTCCAACAAGCAGAATCGGTTTGGGGTATTTTCAGGACCTCGCCGGTCATTTGAACCGTCCCGATGCTCCTTATCAAACGACCTTGGTAGCCTCACGCACCGTGCTACGTGCACGGAGTATTCAAGGATTGGTAATCTGCGACACGCTCGCCCGTGAGCTGCACTTTTACGGAAGATCATTCCCACCTTCACCTGCTGGCAGCGACTACGTTTTGTGGATCGGCGGCGCCTCTATCGCGCAACCGGTGGAAACACTGAAGATCGCCGTTGATGGCAGTTGCAAGGCCGTCGTGCCGCTTCCTCGCAGTAAGTATGAGCGAGTGTTTATTACGCTGGAACCGAGCGGTACGCTCCCGCCTGAACCGACAGGTACGACGCAGCTCAGCTTCTAGCTGTGCCCACGTTCCATTTGATTTTGAAAGTATTAGACCAGCGGCCGTGGATGATGCTATAAAACGGCGACGACTGTGAGTCTTTTAATGGTGTCCTATTTCGACGTTGGCTCTTTAGGGGCGGGCTGGAGCGGCAAGGCAGCTTTTTTGTCGGCCGCGGCTGACGCTTTTTTGGCCTTTGCTGGCCGGATGGGCCACGACTCTGACTCGGTACGGGCTGGCCTTAGAAACTCTTCACAACGAGCGACCTCTTCCGGATGTTGACTAGCCACATCCTTCGCTTCGCCAATATCGCTCTTGAGATCATATAGTTCCGGCGGCGTCGTAGGTGACAACTTTATCGCTTTCCAATCGCCGATGCGCGCAGCCTGCGCAAAGCCACGCTCGTGAAACTCGAAGTAAAGGAGTGGAGGTTCTTGCACCTTGCCACTGAGCCAGGACTGCCATACTGAAACGCCGTCAATGCTGCCGGGAATTTTTACGCCGGCCAACTCCGACATCGTGGGCAAAAAATCGGCAAACGTCCACACGTGCTGACTCACCACAACAACTGGAGTGCATCCCGATAGGCAGCGCCGTTGTCACTTGCGAATATCACCAGAGTGTTATCGGCGATCGATAGCACCTTCAATAGCGCCCCCCGGCTGGCTAGTCCAACCGGAAGGAAAGTTTCTCTTGGCATCCAGGAAGACGTGCGCGACTTGTGTGACCGCTGGTGAAACTTCGCTTCCTGCCGGAAAATCCGGCAGGGAAGCAAGCCCCGAAGCAGTGTCGCTACTGACGTTCGTTTTAACTTGTCATTTTGCGGGTTGAAACCAACCACTTGTTTGCGAGTTACTGGCACTATACTCGATACCTTGAAAGCCCACGTGGTTGAGCGGTCAATCTGACAAAAGCAGCCAGTGAGCCAGCGCGCAAATTAGGACGTGTCCTACGCGCTCAATTGACAGCATAAACTACTTCAATCCTGACCGGACGAAAGTACATCTCGGTTACTTTTCGACGCACCGGTCACCCCAACCGGAGCGAGTTGTTTGTTCTGGGTTTACCAAAACGTCTCAATCGGCGGCGCTTCAGTACTCGCAACCTTGGCGGGTACTTATGTTGTGTTTCTGACGAGGATCAGTGACCTGTTTCCATTTACGATGCTTCTTTGAGTGACATCACAGGAAAGAAAAACGCGCAATAACAGCGTAAGCGAGAAGAACACAACGGGCACTCGCCGCTTGCGAGGCCGCTCACCACCTCGGGACGTGCTGGTCAGGTTTTTCATTCCGCTGCTGGCGTTTTTACCAAACCCTCTCGGAGCTGAAAATCCCCACAAATGCAGCGTTTTTCGGGGTTTTTGAGTACGGGTCGTGTTTGGGGATCGTCCCGTGGTTTTGAGCCTTGGGCACCGATTTGAGCCTTTTCGCGTGCCAAGAGGTGTCTACCACGTCCCGCGATTTGACGTCGGACAGAATCCAACATCGCTAATAACCGACAAATAGCCGCGTAGACATGCCAAGACCCGCTGGGGTTAACCAGTGGGTTATTTTGCGTGAGGTCACCTTGCGGTGGCCGTGTTAGTGGAGGCGGCGGGGAGGACTCGCAATGGTGCTGTGCATGAATGACCTGCTTGATTCTGTTTCGGGCTTCCGCCGGGGAGTTTGTCATGGAATCCCACCTGAAACTACGACTTACGGATCTCGCAGATGGGTGCGGTAAACATCGAGCGCACTTATTAGTGGCGAGACGTTTGAGGCTGCGCAGCCATCTACAACCGATAACTGAATTGAGTGGCGCTTAGCCGCGTGTAACCTGCTTGGGGCTTCTCGTATCGTTATATCTTTAGAGCGCTTTTAACCAAGATGTTGCAGATCGATCGCCTCAAGTTCAACGACGATATGGTGGTTGTTGTCGGTAAGGAGCACGATGTTAGCGTTGAACACAGCGGTTTGAATAATCCCTAAAGTATAAGATTATCCAGCCTGACCGAGATACAAAGCATCTTACCGGACTTACTCGGTCATATTGCTCCGCCGTATCGCAGTCAGCTGATCCACGTGCCGGATAAACTCATTTTTTCCTCAGGTGTATCCGTCCATGGATTACGGATATTCCGCTACGAGATCACTTTTGAGTTTCGAGTACCGTGCCGACCTGCCTGTGTGTGCAATCATGTAGTTACGGAGACGACGGGGAATTCGTTGCTTCGTCACACCATCGAATTTAACGAGCGCTATGTTTTCGACGAAGAGATCAGCGCGTAGCCCGCGAACAGAATTTAACACCTACCGTCGCTCCGCGACTCGCGTTGCTCTCGCAACCAATTCCTGGGACTCGCGTCCCAGGCTCTAGCCTGCCGTTGCTCCGCAACTAAGGCAAGTGATGCGCAACATCCGCTAGTTCCAAGTGTCCGCGTCATTGCAATCGAAGAACGCATCCTACTAAGAAAGATCGCAGCACCCATGCTGCGAAGGTTTAGCGCATTCCCCAAAATCGAAGCCACCAGAGGCCAAAAAAGAAAGGTGACGAGTATCACTTAAGACACTCGCCACCCCGCTTCGACTTTGGCCCCAGTCAGCGCTCGGGTCGCACCTCTGCGTTGCCCTATCCTCTGCTGGGTACTGGAAACATAGATCGCAAAACAATGTGTCGCAAACTATTGACAAACCGAAGTTTTTCTTAGAAGTGGCACACCAAGCAGGATCCGGTCTTCCCGTTGTAGTTGCACACCTTCGACTTCAGCATCGGCCAGCATAGGACGTTGGCGTTGCAGTACTTTCGTCGGGATAAGTTGGCTGTGCTCCGCTGCCGTCGATCCAGTGTTCGTAGGTGTTGCGTGGGTCCCAGTTGTTGGGCGTGTACGAAAACCCTGGTCCCGTGCACGCTGGGCCAAGGATCGACGATGGACGGTGAGCTGGGAAATTGTGAAAGGCGGCAGAGAAGTGTTGCCGTAACGGCGCGGAGCTTGTTACGGGCTACAGATGCTATAGGTGCCGAGAAGCCAATGAGTGACTACTTGGGGTTGCCGATGCAGATGAGTTGGGTGTCGGTGCGGAGGAGGATGTAGTCTTCGTCGAGCATGGGGGTGCTGCGGGTGGTGTCGCCGAGCTCTAGAGTGCCAAGTTTCTGGAAACTGCGGGAAGCGGAGAGGATGGTGACGGTGCCGGTTTCACTGATGCCGATCAGTTTATCTCCAGCGATTACTGGTGAGCTGGAGACGTTGCCACCGACGCGTTCGCTCCAGATGGTCTCGCCGCTGGTGGCATCGAGGCAGGAGACAATTCCATTGTCGGCCCAAAGGTACATCGATTCACCTTTAGCTACTGGTGTGGGGACGTACGGTGCGGCGCGTTTGATCTCGAATTTCAGTTCGTGATTCCCTTTTAGATTTACACCAAACAGAATGTTGCCGCCGCCGCCAGAGCCTTCAGTACCGATGGCGAGATCGCCGACGATGATGGGGCACGAGACGCTGCGTTTGGTGAAGACCTTGTTATTCCAGAGTTGTTTTCCAGTGGCGACGTCCAGAGCGAATAGGCCATCGCCGGTTTCGGCAAAAAGAAGTGCTTTGCTTCCATCACCTTGAATCACGCTGGGTGCGCCGTAGCAGGTGCGTACGGACTTGCGAGGTGTCTCCCAGACGATACTGCCTGTTTTTGCATCGAGGGCCATGATGGAGCTGTCGCCCGGAGCGATTCCCGGTGGCAGCTCTTCGGCATCTTGGCTGTTGGAGAGGATCAGTTTGTCATCGACCAAGATTGGTGAGCC
>JANPLP010000184.1:0-5986 GCA_031426595.1 Planctomycetia bacterium
CCAGCAGCTCACGCGCATCACGGAGCGTGAAGTAACTTACTGGCGGCTGCGGTGCATGATGGTCGGAGAGACGCGAGCGGCGAGTGTTCATTCTCGAGTAGCGTGCGAGATAGTCGCAATGCAGGTCAGTTCTGAGTCGGGACGATTGATTAAACTGTCGGCATTGTTCGCGTCAGTGGCCTTTTCCAGACGGGCCATCTCGCGAGGTGTCAGCTCCATGTGTACGAATTTCCGCAGGTAGTTCAAGTGTCGAGTTAGAAAGTCGCGCTCTGCCGGGCCGAAGGGGGCCGAGCGGTCGGCGACCACAGTGCGTTTTACGGTTGGCCTTAGTCCCGCTTCGCAGAACTTACTCCGCAAGTCGCGAGTTTGTGAGAATTTGGCCGCATCGCCATACTTGTGCCGGCATTCATCGCGCATCGCTCGCTGCACGACCAACTCTAAACCGACCGGCCAAGGGAGTAGCACATGGTGATACTCATCAGTCTCGAGCACCGCCACTTGACCGCCGGGACGAAGCACTCGAGCCAACTCACGCAGGGCCTTCACGGGGTCGTCCAGTGTAATGAAGCTCTGCGCGCACCACACTAAGTCGAAAGAGCGATCATCGAATGGCAAGCTGTACGCATCGGCTTGATGAAACTCTACGGTCAGCGAGGACGACGTAGGTCGTACGTTCTCCCGCGCTTGGCCCAAGCACTCGGCCGAAAGTTCCGCTCCGACGAGCGTGCCGGACCGTATATGCTTAGCAAACAAGCTTGCGTAAAACCCATCGCCGCAGGGCGAATCCAGTACTCGGCCCCCTTCCGGGAGATCGTACGCGTACGCGCGAACGGCCGCATCCAGCTCGGGCAGAAACGCTTGTTGGAAAGCCTGCAGTACAAGATCCCCTTCTGATTTTTCGCTCATGAACTGACCCTTTGTTTATCAGCTGTACCGTCACCCATTTCGTTGTCCTTCAAACGCTCACGATCGCTCCGACATGGAAACAGTGTTAACCGTTTGTTCTCATGCACTTTCCATTGCGTTGACCAATCCAAAATCGCTTCTTCACCTCTGCCAGCGACCTGATCGCTGCATGCTCGCGAACACGCATACTGCAACACAAGTGCCGTTTTACTGATTTACCGGCCACAACTTGGAGACATGTGTAGAAATGGCGCACGCCTACTAGCTGACGTGGGATCGGCCGGGGCGAGTGTTTGGCTCGAAATCCTGGCGGTACAGGGAGTGACTGGGCGCGTGGCATCGTGACCGACGGTTGCATGTAGTCGGTATGATCAGCCGCGAAGTTCCATCGGTGAACGCCAGAAGCAAACCTGTTCACTTGGAAACAAGGTCGAGCATAGCTTTCCCAAGGGCATCACCGACAAGGAAATATGTTTCGGCGTTGCCAAATTCATGATGCCCGTGACTTGGATTGGGAGAGTCTTCTGCTTGGCGCACGAAATCACGCGTCGGCACGAAGCGGACATTGTTGGCGAACTCCGGTCTAGCAGCCGCAGCTGCTTGGGATCGACGCAACGCCTCCCATCCACCTTCCGCTTTCACCCAGGGGCCAGTCAATTCGCCGATAACTACCGGTAGCTTTGGCTTCTTCAAATCATTGCGCACGTCGTTGACCAAATTCACGAGGTTTTGTTCGTATTCAGGGACCGCAGTTTTTGGATTAACTCCATCGTTCCAACCTTGATACCACACCAATCCAGCCAATTCGTAGCCTAACGATTTCGTGGTAGGAAATTCGGACTCCATGTTTGCAACCGCTTCTCGAACTTGTTCGATCATGAGCTTGTAGTACTTTCCAACTTCGCCGCCTGAGGAGGGCGGGCGAAAGTCTCGATACAAACTCTTGCCGCCCCAGGCGGTCTTGATCAGCAGCACAGGGTTATCAAAGTGGTTGCCGACGACATGACCGAACTGCAACTCAGGTCCAAAATGATGGACGTCGCCATAGACCGAAAAGCCGAATGCCAGTGGGCCCGCCAGCAATGGTCGATCCTCGCGTTGATAGCGAACGAAAACGTCGTTGCGAACAGTCCACTTTCCATCGCTTCCCTTCAGATGAGCGAACATCGGAGCTTTCGCGGGATCTTTCATAAGCCATTCCAAAGTGCCCTTGCCGAAGTTGTAGTCCTTCCCGGCAAGATCAACGACAGCTTGTCCCTCCATATTTGATTGACCAGCAAGGATGAAAACTTGAACCGGTTTCGGCGATTGGGCGGAACAGGGGAGAGCTGCCATGCCCACCAAACATAATGCAACCCAACAAGAACTTCGCCTATACAAGATTGTTGACATGTTGGAGGTTGTACTTTCGATAAAAATGAAAACAAATGCCGTTTCGTGAGCGATCAAAGATAGCATGTTGCTTCCCGTGTCAGAAGCCGATGACGATTATCAGCGGATCTGAGGTTGTCAAAAGCCTCTGAATTAGCGACGTGACAGCCGTTTGAAAAGAGTTCAGTTGGCTCAACGTTTGTGTGGAATAGGCTGCCAGCCTACCGCGGCGGAATTATCGAAATTGGCCGGCGATGATGTGATATAATGTGGCGGGGCTTTTTCGTTTTTCGGAGAGAGTCTTACGGTCTGAAGTCCAACTCAGATCAACCTCTGGCGGATATCTCGAACTCTAAATAGAGACTCTCTAAGCACGTCGACGACAGTATTTCGGTTTAACTGAATAGCAGAAACAGGACGCGCGCGCGTTCCGGCTGATCATGAACCCGAATGAATCATGTACACGCGCTTATCCGATCATCTCTCAAAACATCTGAACCAAGTTCCCCAGCCGTCTTCAATCTACACTGCGTAAAGCACAGGCAACCCATTGACCGAAGGAACCATGAAGTACGCGATTCGACTGTTTACAATCCTATTTTTTCTTGCAGGCTGTATCGGCCTCATCTACCAATCGACCGAGAACACTCGACTTGATGCTGAAGTAAGTCGATTGGAGGCTGAACTGGGTAGCATGTCGATTATTGATACCGACCGAGTCCACCTAGTGGAAATTGAAGTGCGCGACGTTCCACCCGAGGTCGCATCCCATGTGGAACGTATATGGCAATTCCGATGCTACTTTCCACCCGGCTACGACCTTATGCAAATAAGCGGCGGCGGCCGCGTCACCCAAGAAGGAATTTATCAAAGTGGCGGATCCAGTTCGAGTTGGGGCGTACCGAAGCCGGAAGCGATTCACAAATTGTTGACGGTGAGCTTTCAGAAGAAGGACGATCATCTGGAGGCGTTCTATTCGTTCAACGGGTCGGGTGGGACGATCGCGTGGAGTGCATTCAACCCTCATCGCTTCGACGCATTGGTCATTCAGAAATTAGTGAGCAGCGACCAAGGGCCGCGTTCGTTCAACCGCGACACCATCCTTCCCTTGTTGAAAATCTACGATCCAAGCAGTGCAGAGGACAAAGAAGTTGCGGGCAAGACATTCACAACCTACGCAGGTGGTCTGTTCGTGCTAAGTCCGAAATCTCGCGCAAAGGTCCTGAACCAGTTGCGCAGTGGGGAAACGCCAGCAGAATTTGACCCAAATTGGCTGGCGACGGACCCAAGTTGGCTTGCGACGGAGAAGAGCGATGAGTGAAGTCGAACCGCGTCGATCTGCAAGGTCAATATTCTCGCTACGGCATCTGTTGATATTCACCGCGCTGGTCGCGGTTGGTATCGCCCTCGGCTTGGCGTATCGAAAGAACCGTTCGTTGACTCAACAGCGTAATGATTTGCTTTCTCTTTCAAGCCGCTTGAAAATTAACAACGAGAACGAATTGGCCTCGGCCGCAATGCCCCGCGTCGCGAATGATTTCAATTCGTGGCAAGTGCATGTCCCCGAAGGTCAAGACTACGAGTTGCGGCTTGGGATGGGAGCAGTTTCCGAGAAGGGCATTCCATCGATTGTCGGTAGCGTGCCTCTTGAGGCTGGACAACATCGCGTGACGCTTCACACGGGGGATTCGACAAGCGAAAAATTTCGTTACGTCGTTTACGTTGACGGGTTGCCAGTCATTGAAAAAACGATGGGCAGCGATTGGATACCTGGCGGCTGGTCATCGGTTAGCGCCATAAGTTGGCCGCGTGGAACGCAACTTTCTACGGGTCCACTTCAACTTGCCGCGCAGAGCTATGAACCAAAATTCGACTTTGAAACAGGGAATTATTTCAACGGACAAAGCGACAGGTATGTGACTCAGTCAGGCTATCGACTTTGGATTGACCAAACCGACCGCACTTACCAATCGGCTTCACCGTTCGTGGGCTTTCCGGAGGATTCTCAGTATCAGGGCATCGGTTTGCGTGACGGACTTCGGTTTCGTACGTCATTTCTTCCACCTTACCAATGGACGTTTACGCGACCGAAGTTTGCCACCAATGAACCATTGCTTCGGGTTGAAGCTGAGTTTTTCGCAAACGACGGCACGGTTCTTTCAAGTCAAAGCCAATCGTTTCAGTCGTGGCAACTTCGTAACGCCGCCAGTGGAACAGACTCGCTGCGATGGCAAGAGGAGCCGTCGCAGACAACTCACACGGCCTTTGTGCATGCCACTTCAAAATCCGATGGTGGCCTGCGTCCGGTTGTCGAGATGAGATGGGACGTGAGCAAGCCGGATGAAGTCGGAATACGCTTAGCCGACTCGCCGGCCAATAATCAAATCAGCCGCTGGCGGCTGAGCATCCTCGACGGAAGCCACCATGTGTGGCGAGAAATGCGAGTGGGCAACCGCCCATGGATCACCCCAAACGATGCGAACAACGCAAGCGAAGTCCTCGCCACAAATTCCGCGAAACCATCCACCAAGACAGCCATTCTCGATCTAGGAAACGATGCAACAGCGGATGTTCGTCTTCAGTTGCAAACGAATGAAACGCTGCCACTGCAGATCGTAGCGCGAAACGATCCTCGTTACGCTGGCTTAGGACTTTACCAGGGGCTTCCGCTGACGTTGGGCATTCAGATTCCTGCTGACTTGAAACCCACTCTCGCCGTTGACGTCGTAGATCAGCACCCGACTATTCTCGAAACTGCCTTCCCTGGCGGCCCCGTCTTCAATGCAATCCGGATTGAACTCGAAGCCATCGAGCACGATTGGATCTGGTTGAGTGCTAAATCGAAAGAGTGAGCCAGCCCGCTCGTTCACTACAATGACTAATCGGCCTCGCTTGGCGATCTGACGCGCATCTTCGAAGAGATATTTGCACTGTGGTCGAGTTGAATCGGTTTACTTCCAAGTAACGATGGGGCTCGATACACTAATGCGATGGAAGTTATCACTTTGCAATCAGGAAGTTCCGGCAACTGCGTGTTCGTTCGCAGTGGCGATACGTGCGTACTCTTCGACGCTGGCATTAGCGGAAGCAAAGCCGAGTCGCGTCTGGCCGAGTATGGTTACGACATTCGCGATTGCCAAGCGTTGGTAATCTCACACGAACACAGCGATCACATCAGCGGCGTGGGCGGGTTTCACCGTAAATTCGGTTTGCCTGTTTACGCGAATTTACGAACTTGGAACGCGACTCGTGCGAAGCCTCTGACAGGCTGCATCGGCAATCCGAACCATTTCGTGTCTGGCAAACCGTTCCAAATTGGTTCGCTGCGAATTGAACCCTTGCGAACGCCTCACGATGCCATCGAGGGCGTCTGCTTCGTAATCGAGGACACCAAGGCCGGACAACGTTTCGGTTTACTCACCGACTTGGGGCACGTCTTCAGCGGCCTTCAAAAAGTTATTGGCACCCTCGACGCAGTACTGATCGAAAGCAACTATGATCACGAGATGCTTCGTAAGGGCCCTTACCCACAGCACTTAAAGAATCGTATTTCAGGAAAGCGTGGGCACATTTCGAACGACGATGCTGCACAGCTTTTGGATAAGTGTAACGCAAGTCAGCTGCAGTGGGTTTGCTTGGGTCACTTGTCCGCACACAACAACTCACCCGAGGTCGCCCTTGCCACTCATCGTGAGCGACACGGAGATCG